>NZ_CP093366.1:1200000-1500000 GCF_023380265.1 Bombilactobacillus folatiphilus | reverse complement strand
ATAGAACGTAACATACGACTGACGGGAATAGCACCGTTGACTTGTTTTTGACGAACCAAGTCGTAAATATAAATATACCCTAAGATTTTATCCTTATTATTGTCAGCGACCACGGGAAAACGAGAGAAGCCTTGTTGCAAGTAGTCTTTGATGACTTCGTTTACTGTATCCGTGACATCCACAACGTACAAACGAGTTCGATCAATCATGATATCTTTAGCGACTTTGTCATTCAAATCAAAGGCGCGCTGCATATAGATCAAGTCGTTTTTATCTAATTGGCCGCTGCTAACAGAATCACGTGATAGCCGCAAAATTTCAGATTGCGTAAAGACTTCGCTTTCTGAATCGGCTGGTTTCATGCCGATCATTTTAACAATACCCGTCGCCGAAATATTCAATAACCATACAAATGGATAGGCGATGGTATGAAACGCTTGTAGTGGTGTCACGGTTAACGTCAACATTTTCATCGGCAAATCAATACTAATATTTTTCGGTACAATTTCGGTGATGACCACCTGCAAGTAAGTTAATAACAATAAAGCAATGACAGAACTGACGGCGTGCAGTGTAGTTGAAGATTTAAGTGAAAAGCCTAAAAAGTGGTTAAAAAAAGACTGCAAAGTGTCTTCACCAATCCAACCTAAAATTAAGCTGGTCACAGTCGTCCCCACTTGGGTTGTGGACAAATATTCATTGAGATTATTGACCATGTGCAGAGCCCGTTTTAACTTTTTAGCATTTCCTTTCTGATTTTCAATGGCGTCTTCAATTTGGCTGACGCGGGTGGTTACCAACGCGAACTCGGCCAAAATAAAAAAGAACGCCAAAGCAAAAATGACTAAAATCCAGATAAGGTTGATAAATATCTGAGAGTCAGACAAAACAAGTATTCCCCATTTCAAAGTAAATTTGGCTTAATTATACCAGTGATAGGGTGATTATTCTATGAGTGCTCTGAAAAACTAGAAGTTCTTGTGTGATGAAGGGATTTAATAATGTTATATTTTTCACGAATAGTTTGTCAAAAAAATATTCAAAAAATAAAATATCATAATTATTAGTTAAAAAAATAGTCTTTTTAAGATGAAAGCCATTAAATCTGAATCTTTTTAGTTAATTTAGTTTTGAAAAAGTCGTTTCAGCTAAAAATAATTCCCGTGAATCACAACTGACTTTGTTTGCTGATTTGCAAACTACGCGTAAACGTTTTAAACTGAAATCAATTTCACAAGTGTAAGTTTAGCTAAATCAGGGGAAGTGTGTTAAAACGCGACACTATTTATCATTAGCTCAAGCTAATAGTAATTATAAGAAAATCCTAGGGGGGGGGGGTACTCCTATTCGCTCTCGTGCTTAGTTTTTTCGTTTCCTTACATATAACGCAAGCCAGCGATACGATTGCCGGTAGCGTGGCTCAAAAATCAACAGCACCCTTTTCGTTCACATTGACCACGCAAAGCGGTTACAATGATGGGCACAAAGCTTATGTGAGTTTGAATTGGGACACCGTGCCCAATCTCCAAGACGGTTATATCTTACAAAAAGCGCAAGGTTCAGATCTAACTAGCTTGGATTTTAAGGATACAACGAGTAATTACGGTAAGAAAATTAAAGTTTTGAATGTTTATCCCGATAATTATGGCGATAATGGGAAGTATTTAGGAAGTTGGTTAAGTCAAAAAAATCCTGATGGACAAGTGATTTCGGACGGTTTAATCAGTGTTGACTATGTAGCCATGTCGGCATTTAACACTCATCCAAGTCAATATTTAGTTAAAAATAGTAGTGGCCAGTACAATTATGATGGGGTGTATTTTGGTTCACATGATGTTGGCGGTGATGATTTAAGTGCTAATGCGCTGACTGTGACCAAAGATTTTGGTCTCACCGGTCGTTCGCTAATTTTTGGACACGATACAGTACGTTCAGCCCATTCCAATTATGGAACTTTTGCCTCCAATTTGGGACTAAAGCTAAATAAGCCAGAGGTAACATTGGGATCAACAACTGTGGCGTTTACGGATAATTCTAAAGATGGTTTTTTAGCTACTTATCCGAATGATTTGTTGAAGTTTGAACCAAATAACAAATTTACGATTTCTTTTTCACATAATGAAGGTCAGTTTTATCCGTATCAAGGTGGAGGTCAGCGTTGGCTGCAATATGTTGGTCCACCTTTTTTTAATCCAAGTCTAGGGGCAGCTGATATGAGTTATATGAATAATGCTGGCGTGGTCAGCAAGAATTCTTCAGGTGCAGTAGCTGACAATAATTTTTATTTAGTCACTAATAATAATTACGCTCTGATTCAGACTGGTCATACAGTGGGTAGTTGTACCCCCGAAGAAGCCATGATTATTGCCAATATGATGTACTACACCAGTACTTTGAACTTGAGTACCAAGGGCGAGGACCGTACGGTCAAAGATACCGCTAAACCTGATGCACCCACGATTGATTTGTATTATGGTGCGGCGACTGTCGTCAAACAAAGTTTGCAAGGTCGCTTATTCAGTAACGATCAGCCATCGACTTATTATTACCGCGTCAAAGCCAAGAACAATACGGAGACTTACTATTCGGATGTGATGAAACAAGACGTTTTGAGTAAAGTGAAAGGCTATATTTGGCAGGTTGATGATAGTCCTGATACGCAAATTACACCCGTGGCGGATAATGAAGGCAATATCGACAAGACAAAGAATCCGCATTATGTAGCGGTTGACACGCCCGCTAATCACGCGGTAACGGACATGATTTCCAAGGATTCCAAGGGTTATTTGCACGCGGTGGCAGTAGATAACGATAATAATTATTCGGCGACAACCACCAAAAAAGTTTCGTCATTGTTTATGGGTGGTCAAGTTCAAGGCACAGCTTGGCAAGACCAGAATCAAGATGGCAAGCTGGATACCACGGAAGCTAAATTACAAGATTTAGATGTGAGTTTATTGGTGTCGGATATTAATGATAAGAAGTTATATGTCACGTCCGCAAAAACTGATGCCGACGGCAAATATGTATTTAAGAATTTGTTGCCGGGAACCTACACGGTGGCAATTGCTAAGTCAGCAATTAAAGGCAAATTGCCAACGAAAAACGGTGCTGGCTTGGATTCGGCGCTGTTATTGAATCAAGAAGAAACCGTCGATGGTGTGGATTATTGTTTGACCGATACTTTTAAAGTAGCCGCCAATGGCACGCTCCAAAAAAATCTGGGTTTGGATAGCCAATATAATTATTTGCGTTTTGACCATTTGCCGAATCTCAATTTCGGGCGAATCAATTTGATTTTTCCAGAAAGCAAAACGTTGACCAATCAAAGCGGTGATAACCAAGTCGTAGTCGACGATCAGCGCAGTGCGCATCCGGAATTCAATGATTATTATGTACCGTATCAAATTTTGATGGGGTTGAGTGTTTTTCAAGATGGGCAAAACGCTGTGGGTTTGCAACAAGCACAACTAGATTTACGAGAACGCGATTCTGCCACGCCAATCCAGTTGCAACCGGGCCAAGATACAATTTTGTATCAACAGCCGGTCGATAGTTATACCAGTAAAACTTTTAATTTTGATGATAGCGCCGGAAATTCCTTGATTAAAATGTTGGTGCCCGTGCCGTCTTCCTTGAATACGATTAAACCGACGCAATATACGGCCACGTTGAAATATACGATCAAAAATGCGCCGTAAGAATGCGTTGCTATTGATGGGCATAAGCTAAACTTTGTCGGCAATAGTAAAATCGCAAATTAAAATATTTATTGGTGAAGCAAAAGCTAAGGTGGTGGCTATTCCCAAAGGGAAGTGGTGCTTATGGTGTAAAAACTGTAAACGCACATTCTGAAGAAAGGAGTAGCCGATATCCTGATGGATATTTTGTTTCTAGTATTAAAGGCTGTGATTATGATCAAAGCCATACTAGAATTCGTTATTATGCTGATCAAATTATTCAGCAAATAACAAAAACAGCCGTCCTAGCCTTGCAGGGCTGATGGCTGTTTTTAACCAAATAAATTAAAATAGTTGCTGTCTTGACAACTTCATTAAAAGCTTAGTGTTCCTGCACTAGGCTTTTTCTTTACGTCAACATAATAGCATAAACTGTAAAAAATTTCGACAATTGATGTTTTTGTGCAATTTTGAAAAAATTCACCATTCCATGTCATAATAGGAACGAAAGAAAGTCAGAAATGGAGATACTTATGAGCCAGCCGATTTATGTTCAAATTGCCCAAACGATTAAGCAAAATATTCTTGATCAGCAGTATTCTAATTTGAAATTACCAGATGAACGTAGTTTGAGCGATAATTTTGCGGTCAGTCGCAGTTCCATCAAACGGGCGGTGCAACTTTTGGCGGATGAAGGTGTTGTTTTTAAAAAGCAGGGTTCGGGTAATTTTATCAATCCCTTATTTTTACGGCGACAAACAGCGTTGGATTACACGGGTGATAATCTAGGATTAACAACGTCAATTGTGACCAATGGCAAAACTCAACAGATTACAGTGTTGGATTTTGATGTGCAAAAACCAACTATTGAGATGCAAGAAAATTTATTTTTGCAAGCGGATGACTTTGTATATAAGTTTAAGCGATTGCGAAAATTGGATTCGACGCCGATTTTAATTGAAACGAGTTATATACCGGTTCGTTTGTGGCCAGAATTGTCACAAGAAATTTTGGGACAATCATTATTCAATTATTTAGAAGAAGAAAAATCGGAATTAATCAATCGAGCGTATTTGGATATGACGGCTGAACCATCGACATTAGAAGATCAACAGTTACTCAATTTAACACCACAAGAGCCGGTAGGTTTGATGACGGGAATATTCTTTCGCGACGATGGGTTGCCATTTGAATATTCCAGTATGCGGCTTCATTATAAATATTGGAACTTTTCAACCTTCGTGGATTTAAGCAAATAATTGGAACGTACCATTTTTTGAAATGGTTGACAAATATTGCATGACAGTTTATAAATGAAGTATGACAATAAAGATTAGGTCTGATTACCCAAGGAGGTAACATCATGACAGATTATAGTAGTTCTGAGTATTTTGCATTAATGAATCAGTACTTCGACGCGGCTAATTATATTTCCGTTGGTCAATTGTACTTAAAAGATAATCCTTTATTAAAACGTCCATTGCAACCTCAAGATGTTAAAGTGCATCCCATTGGTCATTGGGGCACGATTGCTGGACAAAACTTTATTTATACGCATTTGAACCGTGTGATTAATAAATATGATTTGAACATGTTTTATATTGAAGGACCAGGTCATGGCGGTCAGGTCATGGTGTCTAATTCCTATTTAGACGGTAGTTATAGCGAGATTTATCCGGAAATTAGTGCCGATGAACAAGGCATGCAAAAATTGTTTAAGCAGTTTTCCTTTCCCGGCGGGATTGCTTCCCATGCAGCACCAGAAACGCCGGGCTCCATCCATGAAGGGGGCGAGCTAGGTTATTCGTTGTCCCATGGTGTGGGCGCTATTTTGGATAATCCCGAAGTGATTGCGGCCGTGGTTGTTGGTGATGGTGAGGCAGAAACAGGACCTTTAGCAACATCTTGGTTTTCTAATGTTTTCATCAATCCAGTGAATGATGGTGCAGTGTTACCTATTTTGAATCTGAATGGTTTCAAAATTTCGAATCCGACTATTTTATCGCGGAAAAGTGATGCCGAATTAAAACAATATTTTGCAGGTCTAGGTTGGGAGCCTATTTTTGTTGAGGGTGATGATCCGGACGCTTTGAATCCGCAAATGGCAGCGGCGATGGATCAAGCTGTGGAAAAAATTCAGTCCATTCAAGCCAAAGCTCGCCAAAAGTCGGCGCAAGAGGTTAAACGTCCAGTGTGGCCAATGATTATTTTTCGGGCGCCAAAGGGCTGGACGGGTCCGAAAACTTGGGATAATGAACCGATTGAAGGATCATTCAGAGCACATCAGATTCCGATTCCCGTTGATGAAAATCATCTGGAGCACGCTGATGAATTAGTAGCTTGGATGAAATCATATCATCCGGATGAAGTTTTTGATGAACAAGGTCACCTAAAATCTGAAATCAAATCTTTAACACCCAAAGGCAATCGGCGGATGGCGATGAATCCGATTACTAATGGTGGCTTGGATCCGAAACCATTAGTTTTGCCGAATCCGCATGATTATCAATTGAAATTTGACCGGCCGGGTGCGGTTGATGCGCAGGATATGATTGAATTAGGGAATTATTTGCGGGATTTGATCAAGCAAAATCCTGATAATTTTCGATTCTTTGGTCCCGATGAAACAATGTCTAATCGGTTGATGCATATGTTTGAAGTCAGTGATCGTCAATGGTTAGAGCCGATTAAGAAACCAAACGATCAATACGAAGCTCCAGCAGGTCGCATTTTGGATGCACAATTATCTGAACATCAAGCAGAAGGTTGGCTAGAAGGTTATACGTTAACAGGTCGGCACGGAATTTTTGCGAGTTACGAGGCTTTCTTGCGTGTAGTTGATTCGATGTTGACGCAACACTTTAAGTGGTTACGCAAAGCTAACGAGCAATCGTGGCGTAAAAAGTATCCAGCGTTAAATATTATTTCGACATCGACTTCGTTCCAACAAGATCATAATGGATATACCCATCAAGATCCGGGTATTATGACACATTTGGCTGAGAAAAAGCCAGAATATATTCGAGAATATTTACCGGCGGACGCTAATACTTTATTAGCAGTTGTCAATAATTCGTTGAATGATGAAGAAGTTATTAATTTGATTATTGCTTCCAAGCAGCCACGACCACAATTTTATTCCATGCCAGAGGCTGAAGAATTGGTTCAACAAGGTGTCAAAGTAATTGATTGGGCAACCAACGATCAAGGTCAAAAACCAGATTTAATTTTGGCAGCCGCGGGTACTGAACCTAATATGGAAGCTTTGGCGGCAATTGATTTGTTGCATGCAGCCTTTCCGAATATGAAATTACGGTTTGTCAATGTGGTTGATTTGTTGAGATTACAAACGCCAGCCAAAAATCCACGTGGTTTGAGTGATGCGGCGTTTGACGAGATCTTTACGCCAGATGTGCCGATTGTCTTTGCTTTCCATGGTTATGAAGATTTGTTACGCGATATATTTTATGAGCGACATAATCATCAGATGTATGCACATGGTTATCGTGAAAATGGAGACATCACCACGCCATTTGATATGCGGGTAGTCAATGAGTTAGATCGGTTCCATTTAGCACAACATGGTGCACAACTAGCTTATGGTGAGCAGGCCGTGCAATTTAGCCAACAAATGGATAAGAAATTACAACAACATCATGATTATATCCGTGAAAATGGTGATGATTTACCAGAAGTTAATAATTGGAAATTTAAGGGTTTCAAATAGAAGCAACGAAAAAAGATATGTCCGTTCAAATGTGACGGAACATATCTTTTTTTGTATCAATATTTTGCTAAATTAGTCTAAATAGATTTGTTTGAGATCCTTGAGGTCTTGATCAGTGACTTTCAAGTCCGTTTGAATAAAATTAAGCCAACTACCCGCAGCTTGCTTGATTTCTGCATCCGCAATCCGCAGGTAATCGGGACTGACGGTTAATAAAGCCTTGGCAGAGGTCAACTGTTTAGGATTCAAGCCGTCAGCTTTGAGATGAGCCAATTGATGATCGACATATTCTTTGGAAGCAACGTTTGTCAGTAAATAGTCTTGTTTAATAGTTTCATAAGGCACACCTAAAGCAGTCAAAATGAAAGCTGCACCGATACCAGTACGATCTTTACCAGCGGTGCAGTGGAATAGGACAGACTGCTGTGGTTGATCATTAGCTAACAAATATTGAAAGAACGTTTGGTAAGCTTGCTTTGCACTATCTAAATTGATGATATCTTGATAAGTTTTGAGCATGGAGGCATGACCGTTGTCCGGAATTTCTTGTAAAGCTTCGGCTTCTTGGACGGATTGGGATTGTTCTTCGGCGTCGGAAAATTTGGAAGCTCGGGTTAAATCAACAGCAAAAACGGGATTAAAGACGTACTGTGTTTTTGGCGGAACACGATCGGGAACTTTTGCCTGTTCGTCGGCAGAACGCAAATCAATATCGTAATGAACACCGTAATCACTGAGATATTGCAAATCTGGCTTTGATAAGGCGCCTAAGCTGGCAGAACGAAGTAACTTGTGTGACTTGACAGTATGACCATCACTGGTTTGATAGCCACCTAATTCGCGAAAATTAGTTCCTGATTTAACTTTTAATGATTGCTGAGTTTTCATAAAATACCTCCAACGCTTTTCCTTTTAGTTTATCAAAAAAAGCTAATAAAATCAGGTGGTCATGGGTGAAGGCACATTTTGATTTTTCTAAAAAAGATTATGCTATAATGAAACTGCAATTAGAAGAATCTAAATTTGAGTAGGTCAGCTTTGGGCTTACTAAAGGGATGGAAGCGTTATGCAAGAATATCAAAGAATTTTGGTACCTGTTGATGGTTCAAGTGAATCAGAAACAGCGCTTCAAAAAGCAACACAAGTAGCCATTAGGAATCATGCCACCGTCGATGTCTTGAATGTGTTAGATACCCGCCAGTTTGTTGGGGCTTACGGTGGGATGTTGACGGGTGATATTATTTATCAGATTACCGAAGATTCTCAAAGTTATTTAGCTAGACTCAAAGAGCAAATGATTGCAGACGGTTTGTCTGAAGATAAAATCAAAATTCATATTCGCTATGGTGATCCCAAAGTTATCATTGCGGTGGATTTTTTTAAAGATTACAATGACGACTTGATTATTTTAGGTTCGACAGGCTTGAATGCCGTGGAACGCTTATTAGTTGGGTCTGTCTCATCTTATGTCATTCGTAATGCGCAGACAGACGTGATTGTGGTACGCACAAAATTGGATAATCAAACTTTAGCTGATAAATAGTAATTAAAAAGGATACTGTAACTTGACGGGCTTCCAATGATTTTGGAAGTAAGATCAAGATTACAATATCCTTTTTTAAAAGATTAGATTAGCTAATATGAATAATTATTCGGTCTTTGCGGTTAAAGTCATCAAATCATTTTGATCAGCTGCCGTATCCGTTGTTAATTGCACATCATAGTTAGCAGAATTAGTTACAATCATCATGACTGTGTTGTCATAACCAGCCTTTTTAATTGCTTCGTAATCGAATTTGATTAATGGTGTACCCACTTCAACTTTTTGATCTTGTTTAACTAATAACTCAAAATGTTGACCTTTTAATTCAACTGTGTTGATGCCTAAATGTAATAAGACTTCAACGCCGTTATCACTAGTAATACCCACAGCATGACCGGTTGGATAAGCAATTGTCACGGTACCAGCGATTGGTGCAGTCACAGTTTGATCTTCAGGAACAATTGCGATCCCTTTACCCATTGCTTCTTGAGCAAATACAGGATCGTCAACACTTTGGATCGGCAGAATTGTTCCTTTGACAGGAGCAACTAATTCAGTTAAACCATCATTTTCTTGGTTAGTAGAACTTGTACTTGTAGTTGAGGCACTAGCTTCAGAGGCTGTCTGCGTCTTAGTTTGATCATTGACGCCACCCCATAAATAAGTGGCAATAGCTGCCAAAACAAAAGCCACGACATCACCAACAACTGACAAACCAAAACCTTTACTAATAAATGTTGGTAAACTCAAAATGCTAGCTAAACCAACTGTGTTAGCATGGGCACCGGATATAGCAACAATAGCACCACCGATTCCACCAGCAGCCATTGCGCAATAGAATGGTTTCCGCATTTTTAAGGTAATACCGTAAACTGTAGGTTCTGTGATTCCGAAAATAGCTGTAATTGTGTTGGAACCAGCTAAACCTTTCATCTTGTCATCTTTAGTCTTGAAGAAAACGCCTAAAGCAGCACCGGCTTGAGATAAAACAGCAGGTAAGATTAATGGCATTAATGGATCGTTACCTAGCGAATGTAAGTCATTCATCATAACGGGAACAAAGGCCCAATGAACACCAAAAATAACAAAGACTTGCCAGAAAGCTCCCATGAATAAGCCAGCAAAAATCCGAACATGTTTATACAATGCCAAAACGATAGCAGCTAGGAAACCACTGATTGCGTTACTAATTGGTCCAACGACTAAGAAAGTTAAAGGAACTAAAATCATTAACATACATAAAGGTGTTAAGATATTGCGAACTGATTCGTGCCAAAATTTATTAAATAATGGTTCTAACCATTTTTGAACCACAACAACTAGTAAGATTGGAATTACGGTACTAGTATAAGTGGCTTTAGAAACTGGAATGGAGAAGAAATCCAAGTGTTTCATGTTGACCATGGTTGGATAGACTAAAGCCATCCCGATAGCAACAGTGACATACTGGTTAACTTTCATCTGCTTACCAGCGGTAAACGCTAAAATGATTGGTAAGAAGTTAAAAATACCATCAGCAGCCGCATACCAGATTTGGTATGCGCCTGTTTGTGGTGTCATCCAGTGTAAAACGACGAATAATGATAATAATCCTTTTAAAATACCGGCGCCAGCCATTGCACCCAGAAATGGCGTGAAAGAACCGGAGATAAAGGTGACAAAAGCATCAAACATTGACTTGGGAGTCAACTTTTTCTTTGGTTGATCTGTCGCAGGCTGGCTATCAGCGTCCCCTTCCCCTAGTCGAGGATCTAATTCTGTCAGGGCATCATAGACAGTCCCAACGTTATTGCCGATGACGACCTGATATTGACCACCAGCTTGAACAACGGTAATCACGCCGTCCAAGTTTTCAATTTGGTCTGTTTGGGCTTTTTGCTCATCATTAAGTAAAAAACGCAAACGAGTTGCACAGTGCCAAGCGGATTTGACATTGTCATCACCGCCGACTAATTGCAGAATTTGTTCTGCTAAATCTTTTGCACTCAAAAGTAGTGCCCCCTCGTGAAATATAGTTAAAATGAATGTTTAGCACAAAAATTATTTCAAAATAATGACAGCGCTTAACATTAAAAGCTAATTGTATCTTAATGCAATTGGTTTGACAATACTATTTTACAGTGGTATCTGAATTTATAATGAAGAACAATTTAATGAAATGATTTGTCCAGAATAATTATGGCTGTGGCTGGTAACAAAAGATAGAAACGGTTATAATTTACGAGACAGAATTGTGCGGAGGAAGAGTATGGAAACGAAGACTTTGAGTCAATTGGCTGATTGGTTGGAGGAAAATAGCCTTAAGATTAGTAGCCGAGAAGAATACTTAGATGTCCAAAAAGTGTATGAATTGTTGGATGAATTGGCTATTTTGCGTCAGCCTGTGCAAAATTATTTTGAGATGACCGAAAAAAATTATTATGAAAATGAATCTGATCATCGCTTGACTTTGCAACATAAGAATCAAGTTTTGCGTCAATTACAAGATCGCATTTTGGTTAATCATGTTGACGGCAGCTTCATTAAAAGTGAAATTAATTTTGACTATAATCATGAGAATCCTTATCGAGAAGGTACTTATAATGTTCAAACGGATTTACATTTAATTGAATATGCGCTAGAAGTGATTGGGGCCGTTGTTGCGAATACAATTAAAAGTGATGTGCGTAATAACTTGTCACCTGATGCTGTGTTATCGATTGCATTGGCCGCTCAAGCAGTAGCGCAGTGGCAAAAATAATTTTCGTGAGATGGTTGCAATTTATAGGTGATCTCGGTACCATGGTTATTTAAATTAGAGGGGGGCTCAACAATGCCAATCACGTATTTACGCAAAGTTCATGCTGATGAAATTGAATTAGTTGTTGAAATTATTGAGGAAGCCAAAAGTGTGTTGCGTGGTCGCGGCGTGGATTTATGGCAAGATGGTTATCCGGATCAGGCCACTTTACAAGATGATATTCAGCGCCAAATCGCGTATTTCTTGATTAAAGATGAAGAAATTGTGGGCGTGGCTGCTTTGGAAGATCAAGGTGAAAGCAGCTACGATCAAATTTATGATGGACAATGGAGTCCAAAATCCAAGGATCGCTATGCAATTATTCACCGTGTAGCTGTTTGTCAGGGACATCAAGGTGAAGGTTTGGCATCTATTTTTATTCAACATTTGATGACGATTGCTGCTTCACTGAATTTTAAAGATATTCGCATTGATACGCATTTTGACAATTTGGCGATGCGACACATTATTGAAAAAAATGGGTTTCAGCAGTGTGGGACGATTGATAATGCTGTGCATAAGCCGTGTGTGGCTTTTCAACGTTTTTTATAGACGTAATTAGGACTGACTGGAGGAAATCTAGTCGGTTTTTCTTTTTCTTAAGGAGCTTTATTATATGAAACGATTGTTGACCAAAAAGCGCTCGCAACCCCAACTTGTTCCAGTACAATTTTTACAGCAGTCTTATCAATTACAAACCTTGCCACAACAACAAATTCTATGGCCGACCAAGCAAGGTCAAATTTACTATCGCTTAAATAAGCAACATACTTTTGCTCCTATGCCAGTGACAGTCAGACCGTGGGTACGAGCTTATTTACAAGCATTTTGTCAAGTCGTTCAAACGCAAATTGATCCGAAACAGAGTTTAACGCTTGGGATGATTACGGATACGCATGTCAAATTTAAAAATAGCAGCAGTTACTACGGCTTTAACGGTTGGCAGCATGTCAATGAATTTTTGGAGTTGCCTCATTTTTTGCCCATAGATTTGTTGGTGCATTTAGGCGATGTGATTGATGGTAGTGATGATCCTTATGTAGATCGGCAATTATTGCGTCAAGTTGCCAACCAGTTTGCACAACAAAAGACGCCGTCGTTGATTGCAAAGGGTAATCATGATGATCACGATAAATACGATGAACACACGAGGACGCATCGTGCGACTTTTGCGGCAGATACATTTGAACAAGCTGTTTGGCTGCCAGAGCACAGCAATGCGAGTTTACACGAAAATTTGGCTCATTGTGGATTGAGTTATTTTGATCAGGCAAATTTTCGCGTAATTATGTTAAATACGAGCGATTTACCTTATATAATAGATAAAAAGGGTCAAAAGCAGTATGACGGTAAACTGGTTCTGGGCCTACGCCAACAGCAAGTACAAATTTTAACGCAATTGTTGCAGGCTAGTGTCAATAAGCAAGTGCTCATTTTGAGTCATGCCAATTTGTTGAAAGCTAACGGTCAAGCAGCGGTGCATAATGGCAAGGCGGTGCACGATTTGTTGAAAGCTTTTAATCAGGGCTTGGTGGGGCAACTGGTTCATCAGGATATAGATCCGCAATTTTCATTGAACGTGGAATTTGATTTTCGAGAAAATCAAACAGGACGTGTCTGGGCCTGTTTAGCTGGACATCGGCATACAGAAGCGCAATATCGGCTTGACAGCATTCAATATGTTCTCTTAAATGTGTCAGCCTTGATGGGCAAAAAACATTTTTTGACGACGAAATTTAATCGTGCATGGCATCGGCAAAAAGACCAGTTGTCCGAATTTGCAGGTTATATTGTGAATTTAAACGTGCGGCAGGCTGAATTGAACATCTTTGGCTATGGGGCAGCCACATTTTGGCGAAAGTTTAAAATTTCTTAGTGATCGATAATTAAGTGCTGTATTTTGTGAATCATTTGGTACAATGTGAATGTACTTGAACGCTATTATTCCTAACTGATGAGAAACGAATCGTTTTGAACAATTAATTAAATCAAAGACTAGTAATAAAGGAACGTGAGAAATTATCAATATGCAAAGTAGCTTGAAGTTTACCCCGATTATTTTAGGTAGTGACATTAACGCCTATGGTTTTGCGCGATCTTTTTATGAGCTAAATCATCAACCTGTCCAAGCTTATGCGGAGGTCGCTTTAGCTCCAACCAAATATTCCAAGATTATTAACGTGAGTTTGCATGAAGGCTTTACGGAAGATCCATCTTTTATTGAAACAATGCGGCAAATTGCTCAAAAATATGCTAATCATTCTGAACCAGTGATTTTGCTGGCAATGGGTGATGGGTATGCGGAGTTGATTGCCAAGCATAAAGAGGAACTTTCTAAAACCTTTATTTGTCCGTATGTTGACTATGATTTGTTGCGCAAGTTGAATAACAAGGAATCTTTTTATCAAATTTGCGAACAATATCACTTGCCACATCCTAAGACCAAAATCGTGACGAAGCAGATGTATCAAGAACAAGATTTGACGGTACCGTTTACGTATCCGATTGCGTTGAAGCCGGCTAATAGTGTGGAATGGTTGGATATTCATTTTGAAGGTCGTAAAAAAGCCTTTACAATCCAAGATGAAGCCGAATTCTTGGATATTGTGGCCAAAATCTATGATAATGGATATACATCAGACTTGATTATGCAGGAATTTATTCCGGGTGATGATTCACATATGCGGGTGTTAAATGCTTATGTGGATCAGAATCATCATGTTAAGTTGATGTGCTTGGGGCACCCACTGCTTGAGGATCCGACGCCAGCAGCGATTGGTAATTATATGGTTATTTTGCCTGAATATAATCAAAAGCTATACGATGTGATTCAGCGTTTTCTAGAAGAAATTGAGTTCACTGGTTTTGCAAATTTTGATATGAAGTTTGATGATCGCGATCAAGAATTTAAGCTCTTTGAAATTAATTTGCGACAGGGACGGAGTAGTTTTTATGTAACCTTAAATGGCTACAATTTGGCACAATTCCTAATTGATGATTATGTCACCAAGACTTTGGATCAAAAGCCAACTGTTTATGCAAATAAGAATAAGGCGCAACACCAATTGTGGTTAGGGGTGACTTCGGGAATCTTTAAGAAGTATGCTCTGGAAAATCAGTACAAAGAAGTTGCACTGGAACTTTTACGGCAAGACCGTTATGGCACGACTGTTTTCTATAAGGGTGATTTAGGGATTAAACGGTTCTTGTTGTTGAGTTATATGTTTAATCGCTATCGAGGACGTTTCAAACGTTACTTTGCAGAAAATAAGGGCCAAAACTTGAAATAATTTTAGTGGAGGTTGTTAGGAATGGATCAGGCATTAAAGGATTATCGAGTTCAAGAAAAGAGCTTTCAAAATATTTTAGTGGCGATTGATATTGATGATTTTACTTCATCTGATCATGCGTTTAATTGTGCTTGTACGATGGCATTGAATACCAACGCACAATTGGGCGTGGTGACGGTATTGGAAACCAAAGATGTCAACGTTTTTGACAGTATGTCCCCTGATAAAATGAATGATAAGCGCTTGGAAGTCTCACATGATTTGTTGACTTATGTTCAGAAAGCCAAAGACTTTGGGGTTGAAAATGTGCATCCCATTTTAGCGGAGGGTAATCCTGATAAAGTCATTTTGGATGATGTTGTGCGTGACTTTCAACCAGATTTAATCATTGTTGGTTCGGAAGCTAAGAAATTATTGGGCAAAACTGTGGGGCGTGAAGCTGAAGAAATTGTGGAACATTCAGCAGTCAGTGTATTAGTTGTTCGTGATTAATCAGTTTAAGAATTAAATAAGCTGCAAATTAAAGGATCGGCACTTTAACTTGCAGCTTATTTGCAATTACGAATTGATGTGTTATATTGGTAATGAAAAAGGAGCTAGTGCGACAACACTAACTCCTTTGGTGAGGTTGCTAAGACAGTGACTATTCTTAAAATTTAAGTTATTTAAAAACAGCCATCAGCCCTGCTAGGCTAGGACGGCTGTTTTTGTGTTATTTGCTGAATAATTTGATCAGCGCAATAACAAATTCTAGTACGGCTTTGATAACTATCACGGCCTTTAACACTAGAAACAAAATATCCATGAGGATATCGGCTACTCCTTTCTTTGGAATATGGAGTTACGGTTTTTACACCATAAGCACCACTTTCCTTCGGGAATAGCCACCATCTTAGCTTTTACTTCACCAGTTTCTAATTTAACATAATTTCGAAGATATTTTCAAACCACTCCAGTAAATTTGGGAGTGGTTTTTGGTTGCTGTGAAAAAAAATTCAAAATAAATTTATAGTACAATTTTTAAAAATAAAAATTGAGTAATTAGTTTAAAAAGTAATTATCAGAATCATTCATCAAGAAAAATTTCATAAAATCGTCGTTTATGCTGAAAATAATTACCACAATTCAATTATCTTTTCGTGATGCCATTTGCAAACGGCTCGCCAATCAACTAAACTGAAATTAATTTCACAAGCGTTAATACCAACAAAAATAGGAGCAGTATATTAAAATGTTGCATTTTTTATTAGCTAGAACTAATAGGAACCATAAGAAAATCCTAGGGGGGGGGTTCACTCCTACTAATTTTAGTTAGTTTATTCTTTTTAGTTTCGATACATAATGTACAAGCTAAAGTTTCCACGAAAACCGCGCCACCGGAAATTACACCTAATATGATTGATGATGGCTTTAATTCGCCGGAATATACGCAAGAAGAACAAACGGTACCTAGGGGTATTTATGTTTATAGTAAATTATTAGCAAGTTTGCCATTGGGAAATAATCTGACTTGTGATTTTATCACCAGTGCAGTCAACGACTTTTATTATTATAAGTATTCGATGTTGCATGACAGTCAAACTAGTTTTGCTCTTTCTGAGGCCTACGAGGTGAGTCCCCTGAATGCTGGAATGAATGGGCTTACTTCATTATGGGAAGTAGGGGGGGGATGTAAATTCTATGGAAAATCCTTCCAATAAAGGAAAATTTTATTTGGTTAAAGATCAAACGGGACAAGTCAAGGCTTTGAAATGGCTAATATATTCGACAAATTTGAAGGGTTCTACCTCTAATTTTCCTAATAATGCATTTTTAATGGAACAGTTAATCACACCGTCCAAAACGGCAACTTCAGGAGTTGACGATCAATTGTTTGTCAAAAATGTTTCGCAATCAACTTGGTCTTATGTGACAATGACTGGCAGTGTCAAGGATATGCTAGTCTATAATAATTCAATAAAATCGTTAGGCAATGGGCAAGGGTTCACAATTTTGCTAGGTGGTTCTCGTAATGGGACTGATTATAATAAGTATCTAGCCACTGTTCGGACTGGAGTTGCAGATGGACCAAATCGTTTTCTTGTAACGTCTTATGATGGTGACACTTGGCAGGGAACAAATTATAGTAATTATGTTGGTCAAGAAGCCAGTTCCGCAGGTACAGTTTTGAATCCAAGTGATTACGCAAAGAATTTTCAATTGCTATGGCCTGTCCAACAGATTGCTCCTCAAGAAACGCAACACCACAATGTTGAACTCAAGGTGGAGCCACGAGGTCAAGCCAAGCCGGAGCTCACTTCAAGTTATAGTAACCCCAAGTCTTTGCGGTTTAATCATCCGGTTGATCAGTTGAATTTGACAGTGCAATTGGCCAATAAGAGTGATGGTCAGGGTAGTTTGACGCCCAAGACCTTTTACGTGACTTTACCGCAAGGTCTATCGATGACGGCAGAAGATCTCAAGCAAATTACGCTGTCAAGTACAGGTTCGCACGCAGTATTGACTGGTAGTTATGATGCGACGACTAGACAAGTTAAAATGGTTGTACCAACTGTTTATAATTCGTCGATAGTGCTAGATAACGCGTCAGATCGGGATTGGGTCAAATTTCCTGTCACGATTGATAGTGATGCGCCAATCGGAAATGCGGTGGTTAAGACGAGTTTTTCTGGGGATAATAAAGATGGTGGTGGCAATCATCAGACGGTCACGGCGGCTGCCCCGGATTTAACGATTCCCATTACCAAAGCTTTTGACGCTAAATTGACATTAGGCGTGAAGAACACGAAAGACACCAGTGATTATGCCAGTTCGGCGACGTATGTGCCGGGGGATACTCTCCAATATCATATGCAATATCAATTAAACGAAGCTAATATGTACAACTTAACATCGCCAGTAACTTTTAGTAGTCGTAATGCGGGGTTAGATTTTAGCAATAGTGCACCAAGTGTGACGGTAAATGGTGATCGTTCCGCGGCCTCGGCAACGGTCGATCCTAACACGGGCAAGATTACGGTCACGAAAGCAACGGGTAATTTTAGTCCCGGGGATTTGATTGATTTGACTTATAACGCGAAAGCTAAGGCTGATCCGGTGGCTGGCGAACCGAGAGCTAAACACGAAAGTACGATTAAGATACCGTATAATACGGTGGGCATCAATGTGACCATGAATGGTCAGACGCTTTCGAATACTTCCGCTTCAACATCGTTGCAACGCAAAGACCTTGATTATTTTGTCCGCGTGCCTGATGTCATTGATTTTGGACGCAATCCGCGCGTGTTTGATAGTCCGTTTTACAATACGACGAGTGGTCGATTGAAGTTCAGTCATTATTCGGCGTCTAGCAGTAAGCAGTATTATCTGCAAGTCAAGTATAATCAAGATTTGCGTACGAGCGCTTACGCTTACTTGCGGCCGGATTCGGGGAACGCGTTGATTGAATACCGAACGGATTCCTCTGGAACGTATCAATCAATCGATGGCACTGCAAGCAATTTGACGACGAGCGGTTTGACCACGCAAGGAATTAGTGATTTGACAAGCTATGTGTCGGATAAGCATTTTCGGTTGAATTCTAATGATAAACCGCTGGGTAATTACAGCGGCACCATGACGTGGACGTATAGTAATTCATTATAAATAGTTAGGGAGCAACATTATTTGGAGTTTTGATTCGGATTTATTATGGGATTTGCAATCAAAGCTTGAATCTCACCGATCAACTGCTTATTTTCTAAGAATGCGGCAACATTTTGGACTTGCTTTAACTCAGCAAGTCCTTTTTGCTTGTTAAAATGCAAAAAATCAAGCTTAGCTTCATAATATTTTTCGAACAATTTGAATGTCCCCATCGTAATGTTTTGAGTTTGCTGTTTTAACAAAGTCAAGGTTTTTGAAGCGGCGGCATAATCTGCGTTAGTAATCATGACATCAAGACAATTGGATAATACGATAGCAAAAATTTGGTCACTGTCACGATAATATTGGTATCTATCTTGAACTTTCAAAGCCTCGTGTAAGAGATTTTTCATAAGAGAATAGGGCAAAACAGAACAATTGTTGGCAAAAAAGCGCACATCGCTTAAGGTCCATGTGGATAAGTTGGAGAAATAATTGATAATAATAACCAGTTCTTTTGGCGCGGGCGCTAACTTTTTTTGATAATTTTGCAACGAACGATAACTGGCTAGCTGAACTCGTTTAATACTTTGGGGAGTCTTTTCAAGATTGTGGAGCTGCTGTTGAAAAGCGGTGATTTGATTCGAATTCCACGTATTACTAATCATATATTCGTAATAATGTTCGGGATTAGGTTGATAGCCATTTTGAATCCACTGAAATTCGTTCATAGTAATCATGAGATTTTCTAAAACGTGATTGAATTTGTCAGCGGCTAAAATACGCAATCCTTGTTCGAATTTAATCGCATTCGTTTTTGAACAAACATCAAGGTAGACAGCCTTCAAGGTTAAATTTTTATTTAAGCGAATTTGTTTGATGACTTCTCCGTACACGACACTGCACCTCTTTTGGTTAACTATAGTTTACCTTAACACTTTTCTGACTTAGTTTGGCATAGGCTGAATAAACATGGAGGTGAGTGGATGTTTAGTTTTTTGAAAAGAAATCCTTTGTTTACGCAAATTAGTTGTGCTAATCTGCTGTCTAAAATTGGTGATCGCTTATTTTACACCGCGATGTTGAGCACTGCGGCAGCTTTGCCACACAGTAAGATTGCAGTGATGATTGTGTCTGTTTCTGAAACCTTGCCGATTTTGTTTAGCTTTTTTCTAGGCAGTTTGGCTGATCAAAAACGAGGCAAGATGGATTTACTGATCAAAAATACGCTCTTGAGAGCTTTGCTGTATCTAGGAATTGGCGCGTTATTTCGTTATCCACAGACTTTATTGTTACTGATTTTAGCTTCGTGTTTTAACTTTGGGTCCGATTTAGCAGGCAATTATTCGTCGTCACTAATAGCGCCATTTACGAAAAATTTAATTCAATCAGACGAAATGACGACGGCACAAGGACTGCTTAGCATGGCTACACAGCTGATGAATGTGGCGGCAACTTTAATTGGTGCAATGCTGTTATCGTTTTTCAAGAAGTTAACAGTCGCAAACCTTAATGCGTTACTATTTGCGGTAGTAGGACTCGGTTTTGGGTTGATTAGACCGCAATTAAAACCCGTGGAAAATCAATTGCAGATTCATCCACAAGAAAGTGTCTTGGCAACTACTAAAAGAAATTTTCAGAGCTTATGGAACGATAAACCAGTGTTTAACAATTTATGCCAGTTAGCTTTGTTGAATGGTCTGTTTGGCGGCTTAACACCGGTATTTACGCTATTTATCCCACAAAATAAGTCCTTGGCTTTTTTGTCACAACCACTCAAAATTGCTTTATTATCTGGTCTAATTACGGTGGGCATGATTGTAGGTAATCTTTTGAGCACCAAAATTTGGGTGAATCGCTCAATCCAGCAATTAAATCATATCAGCAATCTCTTCGTAGCTTTTATCGGATTGAGTTTTTTACAAAATAGTCTGTACGGCATTTTGGTGCTGTCAGGAATATTGGCTCTGTTGTTAGGAATTGTTTCGCCCCGTTTTTCCGCCAGTATTATTAACCATTATTCCACGGAGCGCTTGGGCGGCATGATGACCACGGTTAATTCTTTGTTAGTTTTAATTCCACCAGTGACTAGTGTACTTTTCCCGATTTTATCCAATGTTAGTTTGACCACGGCGTATCTGGGATTTGTCGGTTATAGCGGTCTTTTATTTTTGCTTAATTGGGTGATTAGCAAATTATGTTAGATTTTAAATTTCTGCTTTGCCTTCGCGTTGCATCAACTGTTTAACTTCAGTTTGAACATCAGCATCTTGGTACAAAACTTGATAAATCGCCTGCGTAATCGGCATGTCAATGTGTTGTTGTTGGGCTAATTCATAAGCTGACTGACAAGTTTTGACCCCTTCGACGACCATGCCCATCTTGGCAATGACATCGGCTAATTTTTGACCTTGACCTAACTGATTGCCAGCCCGCCAGTTGCGCGAATGCACGCTGGTACAGGTGACAATCAAATCGCCGACACCAGATAAACCGGTGAAAGTCAGTGGATTAGCGCCCATGACGACACCCAACCGTGAAATTTCGGCGAGACCGCGGGTGATTAAGGCTGCTTTGGCATTATCGCCGTAACCTAAGCCGGCCAAGGTGCCACTGCCTAAGGCAATGACGTTTTTTAAAGCGGCTCCCAATTCTACGCCAATCAAATCGGAGTTAGTATAAACCCGAAAATAATCGTTCATAAATAGTTGTTGGACAGTTTTAGCGGCAGTCAAATCGGTACTTGCCGCCGTGATTAAAGTGATATCTTTTTTGGCAACTTCTTCAGCATGACTAGGTCCAGACAAGGCCACAATTCCACTTTGGTGGTTGCCAAGGACCTCTTGCAAAATTTGGGAGATGCGCAAATGCGTGTTTTGTTCCAAACCTTTACTGGCATGAACGATGAGCGGTTTTTGGTTATGTTGCGCAATAATGGGTTGAACTTGGGCGGCAACACTGCGAATGGCAGGCGTTGGCACCGTGAATAAAATGATATTGGCGCTCGTTAAAGCGGTTGTTAAATCCGTTGTGGCAGTTAAATTAATCGGATAGTGAAAATCAGCTAGATAGCGCTGGTTGGTGTGTTGCTGATTAATTTCGTTAACTTGATCAGTATTACGCGCCCACAAGGTGACGTCGTGCCCATTTTGCACCAAAATGCTGGCTAAAATGCTGCCCCATGAGCCCGCGCCTAAAACAGAAATTTTGTTTGACATGAATTTATCCTTCGTCGAATGAATTTGATTACTCCATTATACCCTTTGCATAGTAGCTTGGTTAGACCCGCAGTTGAAAATTAAATTGTTCTGACGCCGTCTGTGACTGGGCGTTGGTGACAGATTGACTGCGGGTTTCGCGTTTTTGGAATTGCTTGGGTGTGATATGAAAAATTTTTTTGAAGGAACGAATGAAGACATCAACATTTTTGAAGCCGATTTCGTGCGCAATTTCTTCAACGGACATTTTGGTCATGCTCAATAAATCCACAGCATATTCAACGCGCAAGTGATTGAGATAATTGTACGGCGTTAAACCCGTGTCAGTTTTGAACAGTTTGGATAAATAGACGCGTTCAAAACCAATGGCTTGACAGAGCTGGTTAATATTAATCGGTTCTTTGAAATGCTGCCCTAAATACGCGAGGGCTTGTTTGGTGCTGTCATGCAAAATGGTTGTCGTTGGTGCTTTGATTAACGGCTGATGATACCGGGCCAAACCGGATAATAATTCATAAATAATACTTTGCATCATGAATTCGTCAGCCAAGCCTTTATGCTGAAACGATAAACACTTTTGGATTAATTTTTTAAAATAAGTCGGTCGTTGCAGGTGAAAAACTAAGCGGTCTTTGTCGATTCCAATTTGGTGTAAATACTTGGCGGCCAATTTACCATCGAAACCAAAAAATAAGTATTGCCACGGTTGCTGATGAGCAGCGTGATAAGCAATCGGCATGTTGGGCGGCGTCAAAAAGCCGTCACTCGGACCCAATTGCCATTGTTGAGTCGTGGTTTGAAAGGTACCGTGGCCCTTTAAGACAATATGAATGAGATATTCATTGCGAATTGTGGGTCCATAAGTATGATCGGCGAGATTGACGGAAAAGCCAGCATGCGTTAACTGCAAATCATAATTTTGAAAGTGGCTCTGGTTAAAAATATTAACGATTTCTTGCATCATTGACCTTCCTTTGATAATGAATTGATGGAGCACATTTAGTCGATTTTAACACAAACAAGAATATTTAATCTCAAAAAGAAACTGTTTACAATAATGAATGTAAACGATTTATTTTTTAATAGCATCAATCAATTAAATACAGGAGTGGGAAAATGGCAAAATTTAAGACGCGTGTCTCTTATATGTTGGGGACTTTTGGCCATGATTTTTTTGCGGCGGCCATGTTGAATTATTTCATAATGTTTATTACCAACCATTTGTTTATTACAAGTAATAACAAATTTAATAATCAAATGATTGGTTTGATTACAACCACAATGGTAGTCATTCGGATTGCGGAGTTATTTATTGATCCATTTATTGGCAATATGGTTGATAATACGCATACGCGCTGGGGCAAGTTCAAACCGTGGGTGATTACAGGTGCCATTGTATCAGGACTGGCGCTCGCAATGTTATACACGACACTTGGTGGGCTGGCAACCAGTCATCCGATGCTGTACATTGTGGCTTTTGCAGTGATTTACATTGTGATGGATGTCTTTTATTCATTTAAGGATATTGGAATTTGGTCAATGGTGCCGGCGCTGACGTTGGATTCTAGTGAGCGCGACACGATTAGTACTTGGGGACGTTTGGGTTCCACGATTGGTGGCAACTTAGTGACTTTGGCGGTTGTTCCCATTGCCTTATTTTTCTCAGTACATTATAACGGTGGTCAAGGTGATCGGCGTGGTTGGCTGGCTTTTGGGATTGTCACAGCATTGCTTTCAATTTTAGGTGCATTGATTATTGGTTTGGGTACCAAGGAACAATCCACACCATTACGTGAAAACAAACAAAAAACGAGTACTAAAGATGTTTTTAAGATTTTGTTTCAAAATGATCAACTGATGTGGACGGCTGTGGCCCACTTTTTCTTTGCAATGGGTTGGGATTTAGTTAATTCGTTGTTGCTATATTATTTCACTTTTATCTTAGGTAATTCTTCCAAATTCGCTTTGTACGGAACCGTTAATTTCATCGTGGGAATGATTTCAGTTTCCTTGTTCCCAGCACTAGCGCATCGTTTTCAAAGACGCAAAGTCTTTTTAGTCGGGATTTCGGTGATGATGGTCGGCATCTTCTTATTATTCTTTGCGGACTTTTCGACGCCGTTTGTTATTTTTTCTGCCGCATTGGCAGCAGCTCCACAACCGTTACTATTTTTGGTTATTATGCTGACGATGACGGACACTATTGAATATGGACAATTAAAATTACATCATCGTGATGAATCGTTAGTTCTGTCCGTGCGGCCGTTGGTTGATAAATTAGCTTCCGCTATTGTCAACGGTTTGGTGTCAATTATTGTTATTGCGACGCATATGTCAGGTAATGCGAAAGTCTCTAGTATTACCAATGGTGATTCGGTTCAATTTAAGATGTATATGTTAGCGGTACCAATTATTTTATTACTATGTTCATTGTTCGTTTATTTGCGTAAAGTGAAAATTACAGAAGCCAAACATGCGCAAATTGTGACAGAATTAGAAGCCAGCTGGGGTCAAGAATATGCAGATACCAAGTCGACGGTGACGCAAGCAACGCCAGTAGATCAATTGACTTATACCGCTCCGGTTGCCGGTCAATTGCAATTATTAGAGCAAGTTGGCGATCCGACTTTTGCGGGTGGCAAAATGGGTAAGGGTGTGGCAATTATTCCGCAAAATGATCACCAAATTGTCGCACCGATTAGTGGCATCGTACAGTTATTGTTGCCAACCAAGCACGCCGTCGGCATTTTAGCAGATAACGGTTTGGTAACATTAATTCACGTGGGCATTGATACAGTGCAATTACGCGGCCGTGGGTTTGAACTCTTGGTTGAACGTGGACAAAGAGTTGAGCGCGGCGAACTGTTATTGAATTTTGATGTGCAAGTCATTCAACAAGCTGGTTTGGCTGATGATGTTTTGATGACAATTATTAATTCTAACGAATTAACCAAATTTGAAATTCTAGCAGCTGATCAACAATTCGTGCAAGCTAAAGAACCATTAGTTCAGGTAGATAAATAAAAAGGAGCAATTTGATGGCAGTAATTATTGATGAGCAACAACAAATTTTTCATTTACAAACACAACATACGAGCTATATCTTTCAAGTTTTGCCGACAGGGGATTTGACGCAATTGTATTATGGAGCCAGATTAACAGATCCGGTGAATTATCAAAATTTAGGGAAAGTGGAAATTAAAGATGCCACTACGGGGGTCATGGCGCAAGATCAGGAGTGGCAGTTTGACGTTTTGCGCCAAGAATACAGTGATTTGGGGCATGGTGATTTTCGCCAACCGGCTTATCAAGTAGAATTTGCGGATGGCGATCGAATTACGGAATTTAAGTATCAGCGTTATGAATTGCAGGCTGGCAAGCAACGTTTGGCGGGTTTGCCGTCAACGTTTGCGGAGGCTGGTGATGGCACACAAACATTACAAATTTATTTGCAAGACGCTAAAGCGCAGTTAACTTTAGTGTTGAATTACACGATTTTTGAACAGCAAGATGTGTTGGTCAAAAGTGTACAGTTTCAAAATCAGGGCTCCCAAACGGTACAAATTCGGCGTGCATTGAGTTTGCAGCTGGATTTGCCAGATCGTGATTATGATTTATTACAATTTCCGGGAGCTTGGGCACGAGAACGTCATTTAGTGCGCAATCCGTTACATGCGGGGGTGCAAAGTTTTGGCAGTTTGCGAACAGCTTCCAGTCATCAACATAATCCGTTCTTTATGTTGGCGCGGTCTCAGACCGACAATCAGCAGGGGGAAGTCTATGGCTTTAATTTAGTGTATTCAGGTAATTTTATGGATAGTCTGGAAGTGGATCAATTTGACACGACGCGCGTGTTGGTTGGAATTAATCCGGAAGAATTTAGCTGGCAATTGCAGCCACAGGCTAATTTTCAAACGCCTGAAGTTATTTTGACTTATACGCAGGCTGGTTTTAACCAAATGAGTCAGCAATTGAGTACCTTTTATCAGGATCATTTGGTGCCGCAACGTTTCGCGAAAAAAGTCCGTCCGATTTTGATTAATAATTGGGAAGCTACTTACTTTGATTTTGATGAAAAGAAGTTGTTAGCGTTTGTCGATCAGGCCCAAAAATTAGGCATCGAATTATTTGTCTTGGATGATGGCTGGTTCCAGGGTCGTAATGATGATACGACTTCATTAGGGGACTGGTTTGCGGACAAAACAAAATTACCGCAAGGAATCAAACACTTAGCAGATGCGGTACATCAAAAGGGGTTGCAATTTGGCTTGTGGTTTGAGCCGGAAATGATTTCGTTAGAAAGTCAGTTGTATCAAGAACATCCGGATTGGGTCATTCATGTCCCGGGACGGCAAATGACGCCGGGACGCCATCAGTATGTCTTAGATTTCACGCGGTCGGAAGTTGTGGATTACTTGTTTGATGCCATGAGCCAAGTGATGACAGCAACCAAATTAGATTATGTCAAGTGGGATATGAATCGTTATATTACGGAATTGTATAGTCCAACTTTGGCGCCCCAACAACAATTAGAGGCGGCACATCGCTATACTTTAGGAGTGTATCAATTATACGAGCGGCTAACTAAGGCGTTTCCAGAGGTTTTATTTGAATCTTGTGCTTCAGGCGGAGGACGCTTTGATTTGGGCATGATGTATTATGCGCCGCAAGCTTGGACGAGTGATGATACGGATGCTTTGGAGCGGCTGTGGATTCAATATGGCACTTCATTTGGTTATTCGTTATCAATGATGGGTGCGCATGTGTCAGCCAGTCCGAATGAACAAATTGGTCGGCAAACATCTTTAGCTACACGGGCGCGGGTTGCTTATTTTGGTGATTTTGGCTATGAGCTGGATATTACCAAAATGAGTGTTGAAGATTTGGCAACAATTAAAGAACAAGTGGCTTTTTACAAAAAGTATCGAACACTGTTTCAATTTGGCAAGTTTTACCGTTTACAAAGTCCGTATGCAGGCAATCAGAAGCAAATGAGTTGGGAAGTCGTCAATGACGACCAAACGTTAGCGATTGTGGCCGTTTACCAAATTTTGAAAGAACCGCAAGTGTTGAATTCGCGGGTTCGGTTGGCCGGTTTAAAAGCAGATCAGCGCTATCAAATTAATGACAGTTCGCAAACTTATTATGGCGATCAATTGATGAATGCGGGGATCGTCTTAGACAATTTGCCACCTAAAGATCCTGATTTTCAAGCGCGGTTATTGATGGTGCGAGCGGTTTAATTTTGAAATGATAAAAGGAGAGCAACTATGGCTGTGACGATAGCTACTTTGCAGACAAATTTTGAACAACGGTTTCAAGTATCTCCGCAGACTTTTTATTTTGCACCGGGGCGCATCAATTTGATCGGTGAACATTTGGATTATAACGGTGGTTACGTTTTGCCTTGCGCGATTAGTTTGGGTACTTATGCGGCGGTCGGCAAACGTGATGATTCGTTGATGCGTGTGTATTCACAAAATTTTGCGGACAGCGGCATTGGTCAAATTGATTTACAAAATTTGCAACTGCCCGCGCAAGAAAATTGGTTACGTTATGTCCAAGCAATGATTCAAGTTTTGGTGCAACAGGGACATCCTTTAGCGCATGGTTTGGATATTTTGATTCAAGGGGATTTGCCCAACAGTTCAGGTTTGTCATCATCGGCTTCGTTAGAACTGCTGATAGGTACGATTTTGAATCAAGAATTTCAGCTTCAAATTGAACCAGAGCAATTGGCCCGTGATGGTCAGATTGTCGAAAATGATTATCTGGGCGTGAATTCGGGCATGATGGATCAGTACGCGATTGCTTTGGGGCAAAAAGACCAAGCTTTGTTACTCAATACCAAGACATTGACTTATGAATATGTTCCGCTGCAACTACACGACCATCAAATCATTATTATGAATACAAATCAACCACGGACGTTAGCGGGTTCGCAGTATAATCAACGCCGCAAAGATTGTGAAACGGCTTTAAAAATTTTGCAGCAGCACGTAAAAATCGCGGATTTGTGTGATTTAACGCCAGCACAGTTAGATGAATATAGTTCCTTGTTAACGCAGCCACCGCTCTTGACCCGGGTTCAGCATGCAGTTTCAGAAAATCAACGGGTTTTGCGAGCTAAGCAGGTGTTGCAACAAGGTGATTTGAACACTTTTGGCCGCTTATTGAATGCATCGCATGTCTCTTTGGAACAGGATTTTGAAGTGAGTGGCGAAGCCTTGGATACTTTGGTTCATGCGGCTTGGCAACAAGGAATTTTGGGCGCACGAATGACAGGCGCTGGTTTTGGTGGTTGTGCGATTGCTTTGGTACCACAAAAGCAAGTGGCAGATTTTATTGCGCAAGTGGGGCAAATTTATCAAGCTAAAATGGGTCGCTCAGCAGATTTTTATGTTGCGCAGAGTGCGGCTGGTCCCAGATTGATTCAAGAGGGGTAATCGATGCCAACATTAATTGAACATTTTGCAGATTTAATTATTGCATCACAACAAACTTATCAACCATTGGATCGTCGTTATCTGATTAACGTCATTTATCAACAGGTGGGATCCACGCCAAAGTCAGCTAATTGGCCCACAACTTTAATCGCTACCGCGCGCCAGTTAGTGCGATATGCGGTAACTAATCGAATGATTGAAAATCGGCTGGCTGCTAAAGAGCGACTATTGGCGCAATTAACGGATCTTTATACACCGACACCAGCGCGGGTGAATCAACAGTTTTGGAATCAATATCAATTTAGTCCTCAGGCCGCAACGGATTATTTTTATCAATTAAGTCAAGCTAATGATTATATTAAGATGGCTGCCATTCAAAAAAATATTCAATTTCAAACTGCTAGTCCGTATGGTCGATTCGAAGTCACGATTAATTTGTCCAAACCCGAAAAAGATCCGCGAGCGATTGCTCAGGCGCAAAAGGTGGCGCAAAATTATCCGCATGATGCGCTGAGTTTTGAAAATGAAGGCTTCGCGGGTGATGCACAACATGCACCACGACGTAATCATCGACTTGTTCGTTTGACATTAGGTGGGCAAACGTTTGGCTTGCAATATTCACCGTATGCTTATTTTGAGCAACATTGTATTTTGCTGTCGCAAGCGGAGCAAGTGATGCATATTGACGCGTTGACCTTTCATAATTTGTTAGATGCAGTGGACCTATTTCCCCATTACTTTTTTGGGAGCAACGCTGATCTGCCGATTGTGGGCGGTTCGATTTTGGCTCATGATCATTATCAAGGTGGCCAACATGTTTTTGCGATGGATCGCGCACCAATTGTTCAAAAAGTAACTTTGGGTCGATTTCCAGATGTGCAGGCGGGCATTTTGCAGTGGCCGGTGTCAACTTTGCGTTTGCAAAGTACCAATAAGCAGCATTTGGTTCAAGCTGCGGAATTAATTTTGGCTTGTTGGCAACGCTATAGCGACCCTCAGGTGGGGATTGTGGCACAGTCTGATGGTCAGCAGCATCATACGCTGACGCCGATTGCTCGAAAACAGGGGTCGACTTATGAGTTAGATTTGGCATTACGAGATAATCAAACCTCTAAGCAATTTCCAGATGGGATTTTTCATCCGCATCCGGAGCTGCATCATATTAAAAAAGAAAATATTGGTTTAATTGAAGTCATGGGCTTGGCCATTTTGCCACCACGGCTGGTGCCTGAATTGACGGCGGTGAAGCAATTTTTGTTGGGACAAAAAGTCAAAGTTAACCCCATTCATCAGCCTTGGGTGCAGCAAATTCAACAAAAGCACCAAGTGACGGTGGCCAATGTGGATGCCACTTTGCAGACAGAATTAGGCCAAGTTTTTCAACAAGTGTTAGAAGATGTCGGGGTGTTTAAACAAAATGCGATTGGACAGGCTGCTTGGCAACGCTTCATTGCTGCCATTAATGTATTTGCTTCTAAAGATTAACCGAATCTGCCAAGTTAACTGCGAGAATGTGATAAAATTTGGATTATTTAGAAATATTTAGGAGGTAGTCATATGAAGCAGACCAAGCAACGAATCGTTGGCGGTGCAGGTGATACGACTCAAGGAGCAACGGCTTCACCTAAAGATAATTTATATCTAGCGGTGAACGGAGAATGGTTAAAAACAGCCCAAATTCCGGCTGACAAGTCACGGGTTGGCGGTTTTTCTGACTTAGATTTGGATATTGAAAAGCAGTTGATGCAAGATTTAGCCGATTTTGCTGCTCAAAAAAAAGCAGTTCCGAATACTTTGATGCAACAGGCAGTGGAATTTTATCGTGTGGCGGCCAATGTGGATCAACGTAATCAACAAGGTTTTGCACCGGCTCAAGCGGGTTATGCAGAGATTAAGCAAGTTGCTGACTTGACTTCATGGTCACAAAAATTGGCCACGTGGTTAGCGGCAGGCTATCCGTTGCCATTTAGTGTTTATATTACGGCTGATATGAAAGATACGAGTCAAAATATTATTGAATTCAATGCGCCCGGATTGATTTTGCCGGATACGACCTACTATGCAGATAATAATCAAAGTGGACAAAAATTATTAGCAGTTTATGAACAAACGGCTGCAAAATTGTTGCAAGCAATCGGTGAAACGGCTGCAGATGCCAAACTAATCGCACAACAAGCGTTGTTGTTTGATCAATCATTAGCCAAAGTCGTCAAAAGTGCTGAGGAAAAAGCTGATTATGTCAAAGATTACAATCCACAAAATTTAGCTGATTTTACTAAATTAGGTGGGGCAGTAGATTTCAAGAGTTTAGTTGAAGGTGCGGTGGCTGCTGATGTAGCAACCGTTAATGTCAGTGAGCCACGTTTTTACAAGTATTTTACTGAAATTGTGAATGATGAAACATTTGTAAACTTGAAGAGTTGGACTTTAGTCAACTATGTCATGGGTGCAGCGGCTTATTTGAGTCAAGATTTGCGTGCCATTGCCGGTGAATTTAGTTTAGCTTTAAGCGGTAATCAAGAATTGCAGGCGCCGTTAAAGCAAGCTTATCATTTAACAGGATCATATTTTGACGAAGTGATTGGGCAATACTATGGTCAAACGTATTTTGGTGAGCAAGCCAAACAAGATGTTGAGCAAATGGTCAAGAAAATGATTCAGATTTATCAACAGCGCATTAAGCAAAATGATTGGCTCAGTGAACCGACAAAGCAAAAAGCGGTTGTTAAATTAGACAAAATGGTTCTCAAAATTGGTTATCCTGATCAGGTGAACGCTGTTTTCCACAAATTGACGATTGATCCAGCGGAATCCTTGTGGGCCAATATTCAATCAATCACGGCCGTGTTGGTGGCAGATAATTTTTCGAAATTTAAAAAGCCTGTTGATCGCGGTGAATGGGCAATGCCAGGGCATTTGGTGAATGCTTGTTATGATCCTTCACGCAATGACATTACCTTCCCAGCAGGGATTTTACAGCCACCGTTTTATAGTTTAGAGCAATCAGCCAGTGCTAATTACGGTGGCATCGGGGCGGTGATTGCCCATGAAATTTCACATGGTTTTGATAATAATGGTGCTCAATTTGACGAATACGGTAATTTGAATAATTGGTGGACCGACGCAGATTATACAAAATTCAAAGACTTGACGCAAAAGATGATTCATGAGTTTGATGGTGTTGAATTTGCGACAGGCAAAGTCAATGGAACGTTAGTTGTGAGTGAAAATGTCGCCGATGCTGGCGGGCTTAGTTGTGCCTTAGAAGCCACCAAATCGGAAGCTGACGCGGATTTGCGAGCCTTCTTTGCTAATTGGGCACGTGTTTGGCGGACCAAATCCACGCCAGAATTGATGGAAATGTTTTTGAGTATGGATGTGCATGCACCAGCACCTTTGCGGGCAAACATTCAAGCTCAAAATATGGATGAATTTTATACAACCTTTGATGTTAGTGAACACGATGGAATGTGGCTCGAACCAGAACAACGGGTTAATATTTGGTAAACGAAATCAAAAAAAGGTAGCACTGAGCTGAAAAGTTCAGTGTTATTTTTTTGTGGCTGATGCGTAATAAGAGCTGTGAGATTACATAAAGAATTAGTTCATATAATAGTCTAAATTTTGATCAATCGTTTGATTAAAAACTTCAACTAACTAGAAATCCATGCTTTCTGTGCGATTTTTTCACAAGCAGATTAATTTTATTTTCCATGCAAACGCTATACTATGATGTTGTATTCAAAAAAATGTGCCATTTTATGGGTCGAATCATAGATAGTGGAGGGAAACAGCATGGCAAAGTATCCACAAGAACAAAAAGTTCATTACAAAATGTATAAAGCCAAAAAACATTGGGTTTTCGCGGCGATTACAACATCGACTATTTTCTTTTTCGGTGCTAATTTAAATAACATCACAACACGAGCGGCAACTGTCAATGATGGAACGACTGAAGATAGCCAGCAAGTCGCGCCTAATAATGATGACACATCGCCTACGACACCTGCTAGTTCAGTCACTACCAGACAAGCGCCTGTTGCTGAATCCCCAGAGCCGGTAGCTAATCAAAACGCCTCTGCAGACACTGGTGGTGCAATGGTAACAACCAATGCGTCTACTAATGCAAACGCTGTCTCACAAAATAATACGCCAACTAGTGTTGCACAAGCACCAACGCCAACAACATCGACGCAAGATAATTATGTGAATCCATTATTGCGGGATAGTAGTAATGCGCCCGCTACGGAACAAGTGTCGTATCAAGATTTACTGCGTGATTCCGGTCTTGATGAAAATGGCATGGCTAATGTAACCAAAGATAATTTTTTAGATTATTTTGATTACAATGGTAGTGGCACTTACGATCCCAATACGGGTTTATTTACGTTTACACCAGATGATCGTTCACACGTTGGTAGTTTTAGTTTAAAAAATAAAATTGATTTAAGTCATGACTTTTCGTTGAATGGTCAAGTTCGATTGGGTGATAAGCCGAGTTATTATGGTGGCGCTGATGGTGTTAGTTTTGCCTTGCATACCGGTAATACGAATGACATTGGAGCTTTTGGTGGTAACTTAGGAATCGGTGGTTTACAAAATGCGCAAGGTTTCAAACTTGATACCTTCCCGAATGATGCCCAAAAACCAGATCCCACTAATAGTGATAATGAATTTGGTTGGGATGCTGATCCAGTACCACAAGGTTATTATGCATATGGTGGTTTTGTGACTACCAATTTTCGCCCGGATGTGGTGGGGACTGATGGGAATACTTATCCTCGTTGGTGGGCCACAGTGGACAAAGATTCGGTGCAAGGCTTAGATTATACGGACATGGATAATCAGTTGCACGATTTTACAGTGACTTATACGGCAAGTACGCGCGAATTAAAAGTGACTTTTAAGCAATATAGTGGCCAGACTTTGACTTGGACGAAAACAATTCCAGATACTGATATGTATAAATCAGTTTCACTGATGATGGCAGCTTCGACTGGTTGGAATACGAATTTACAAGAGTTCAAGATTAATCAATTCCAATTCACGCCAGCACCCTTTGTGAACTTACAGTATGTTGATTTAAATGGCAATCCAATTGGTGATGGAACTGTAGAACAAAAGGTGACGATCAGTGACGACGGAACAACATATAGTGCACAAGAACCACCCGAAATTTCTGGTTATAAATTTGTGAAAGTAGATGAGTCGCAGGGTATCCCTGCAAGTGGTAACTTGGATGATGATACTAACGGTAAAACGGTTACCTATGTTTATAAACCAGTAGCTAAAAGTGGGAACTACATTATCACGTATGATGATAATTTAGTAGCGGGAGCCACGATTCCTGATACTGATGTCACAGTTCCAGATAAAGCATCATCAGATCAGTTGCGTGTTACTGTGAAACGGACGATTCATTATGTCGATGGATCAACAGATCAAAAAATTGCTGATGATAAACTGCAAACGGTTGATTATTATTTAGTTGCTGTAGTCAATGATGACGGTACATTTTTAGGTTATGATACCGATGGTGATGGGAAAGTTGATCAAACAGATCGTGATGCAGCGTTAACAGACATTGGGGCACAAGGTGATACAACCAATACTAATATCAAGAATTTTGCAGAAGTAACATCACCTAGTATTGATGGTTACAATGCGCCAGATAAGGCAACAGTTGATGCTGCGGTGGCCCAAATGGGCGATTCACATGATGTGACTGTTTATTACAGTAAATCCAACCAAACAGCGACAGGTTATGGAGTTGTAACGGGCGGTGATAATAATAATGCTTTGCCTGATGGAGTGAACGAAGATGATTTGGTAGATACGGTCACGCGGACGATTCATTATCAAGATCAAGCTCAACCAGGGATTGCGATCAGTCCAGATGTTGTTCAAAGTGTTGATTACAATTTGACGGGAATTATTGATAAAACAGATGGTAATAAATTAATCGGTTATGATACTGACAATGATGGTATCCCAGATGTTTTGATTAGTGATTATGATAGCGTCGAAGATGCTAAAGATGCTGCAGTAACAAAAGTTGCTCAAAATTTCCAACAACAAGAGTCGCCCAGTGTTTATGGTTATTCGACGCCTGATCAGCCATATGTTAACAGTTCCAGCGCTGTTCCAGGTGCTAGTGATGTGACGGTTTATTATGCCAAGTTACCGGTTTTGAGCAATGACGTGGTACAAATTGGTGCTGATGCAGGAATTAAAGAAGGTTATACAATTGATCCACGGGACCCTAATGGTGTCACTTGGCCAGAAAAGGCTTATGCCACTAATTTAAAGAGTGAAACGACCCGGACCATTAATTATGTGGATGCTAATGATGTTAACAAAGTAGTCGCTAAACCGGTTGTTCAAACTGTTGATTATCAAGTGCAAGCGCAATTTACTTTGCAAGAAACTGATGGGAAAGTAACGGGCATTACTTTTGACGGTTATGTCAAACCTGATGGTTCCACAACTAAAGACAAAGATGAAGCTATTCAAGCTAATTATCCACAAGATTTAACAGCTTCTGAAGTGATTTCACCTAATTTAAGTGCGCAAGATTATGGTGATCCAGATATTTCGACGGTGGAAGCTACTGATATTCCTTATGGTAGCCAAGATCAAACGGTTACTGTCAAATATACTAAAAATAAGATGATCTCAGTTACGGATAATCCTGATGCTGATCCAATTACTGGAAACACCCCTGTATCAGAGAACAGTGAAGTAACAATGCCTGAAGAGGCTTGGAAGATTAATTCTACAGGTAATGTTCAGCGGACGATTAATTATGTAACATCGGATGGTTCTATTCTCCCTAATGATGAAAATGGTAATAAAGTTGAGTCGGTCATTCAAACAGTACCATATAGTTTGACAGCCATTGTCAATGAAAAGACTGGTGATTTTGTTGGTTACGATACTGATGGTGATGGTTGGGCTGATACTAAAGATAAGAAAACAGCGGTTGAAGCTTATTTCAATGCAAATAATAATACGTTCTATACCCAAGATTCCCCTGTCGTCACAGGTTATACCGCTGATGTTACGACAGTTCTGGAAGCAGCAGCCGAGCTAAATACACCCGATGTGACAGTGACGTATACTCCTGATCAGATCATAGAGATTTCAGGTGCGGATCATCACGAAGGTGATACTATTGATGGTAGTGATGCAACATTGCCGCCAGAAGCTGCTAGTGAGCAATTAAATGGTTCCGTCAACCGAACAATTAGTTATCAATTTTCTGATGGTTCAACTGCAGTTGATAATGATGGTAAAGAGATTTCATCAGTACCGCAAAGTGTTGAGTATCATTTGACGGCTGTTGTAGATCAAAAGACCGGTGCGTTTTTAGGTTATGATACCAACAATGATAACAAGGCAGATACAACTGATAAGACGACAGCTATTCAGGCAGCTTTGAAGGATACGCAATTTCCTAGTCAAGATTCACCCGAGATCAGTGGTTATACTGCTAGTCAAGAGACTGTTCCTGAAAGCCAAAGTACTAAAGATGTAGTCGTTTATTATACGCATGACGATGTGGTCAGAGTTGATGGCAGTCAGTTAAGTGAAGATGCTACAACTGTTGATAATAATGGTTCGTCAGTTACTTTACCTGATGAAGCAAAATATAATGCATTAAATGGTGATGTTAAACAAACGATTGAGTATGTGCCTGCAGATAGTAATGACGACTTGCCTGATACTGATGCTACGCAACCAAATGTTCAAAGTCATTCGTATCATTTGGTCGCCATTGTTGATGTTAATGGTACTTTCTTGGGCTATGATACCGACGGTAATAAAACCGTGGATACTAAAGACAAGAATGAAGCTATCGATGCTTATTTCAAGCAAAAGTCAGAATCATATTCCTCAATCGATTCGCCAAAACAATTAGGTTATACACCAAATCAAAAGGCAGTTGAAGGTAATCAAGTCGATCATGAGTCGCCGACAGTGACTGTAAATTATACTAAAGATGGCACGATACCGATTTCTGGTGGGGCTGCCCATACAGCAGATGATCCGATCGAACCTGGTAGTGACATTAAGACACCTGAAAAAGCAACGAAAGATGCTTTGACGGGTAATGCAACGCGAACCATCACTTATATAATCAGTGATGGTAAGACAAGCGCTCCTCAAAAGGTTGTTCAAACGGTGCCATATAGTTTGACCGCAATTGTGGATGAAACCAATGGTGATTTCTTAGGTTATGATACTGATGGCGATGGCGCTGTTGATACGCAAGATAAAGACACTGCTATTAACGCAGCGATTAGTAAGAAAAAATTTGTAGCAGTGAAATCACCGACAGTGCCAAATTATAATCCAGATCAAGTATCGGTTGCTGAAACAGGAGCAACTTTTAATGCCAATCCTGTAACTGTCACTTATAAACCACAGGCCACCAAGCCCTTTACTGCTAGCGATGGCAAGCAACAAAATAGTTTGATTGACGATGATAATGATGGTAGTCCTAAAGTGCCAGCACCAGCTTGGTCGACTAATTTAAAGGGTGAAGTGAAAGAAGTTGTTAATTATGTTACGCCTAATGGTGTGCAAACTCCCGATCCTGCTAACCAAACAATTGAGTATAATTTGACAGCCATTGTGAATACTGAAACAGGTGAATTCTTAGGTTATGATACAAATCATGATGGGACAGTTGACACTGATAATCGGCAAGAGGCGATTAGAGCATCTTTGGATAATAAACAATTTTCAAGTGTTACATCACCGACAATAGATGGTTATGCTCCTGATAAGAATACAGTTGAGGATATGGATCCAACAATTAATGGCAGTGATAATACGTTAACAATTACTGTCACTTATACACCAAACAGCACTGACGGCGGAGATAATACAACTACACCACCAGATATCACAGGAACAATTTCTGTTACAGATAATGATGGCGCAAATAGCGAAACACCGGTAGAAACTGGTAGTAATGTCATGATGCCAGAAGAAGCTTGGGCAGATCATTTGACTGGCGATACTCAAAGAACCATTAAATATGTAGTAAGTGGTGGTGGAGTAACAGCGCCGGAAACAGTTACCCAAACAAAAACTTATCACTTGACTGCAATTGTAGATAAGTCTGATGGAAAGTTCTTGGGTTATGATACTGATGGTGATGGCAATGTTGATACGCAAGATAAGAACGTGGCTATCGCAGCATCAATTAAAGATACACCATTTGAAGCTGTAACAACACAGCCAATTGATGGCTATACTCCAGACCAAACTACAGTCCCAGATAGTACCAATGCAGGAACTGTAACAGTCACTTATACACCAAACAGCACTGACGGCGGAGATAATACAACTACACCACCAGATATCACAGGAACAATTTCTGTTACAGATAATGATGGCGCAAATAGCGAAACACCGGTAGAAACTGGTAGTAATGTCATGATGCCAGAAGAAGCTTGGGCAGATCATTTGACTGGCGATACTCAAAGAACCATTAAATATGTAGTAAGTGGTGGTGGAGTAACAGCGCCGGAAACAGTTACCCAAACAAAAACTTATCACTTGACTGCAATTGTAGATAAGTCTGATGGAAAGTTCTTGGGTTATGATACTGATGGTGATGGCAATGTTGATACGCAAGATAAGAACGTGGCTATCGCAGCATCAATTAAAGATACACCATTTGATTCAGTAACAACACCAACCATTGCAGGCTATACGCCTAGCCAAGCTACGGTACCAGCAAGTACGACTGCAGGGACGGTGACTGTCACTTATACACCGGATAATAATGGTGGCGGAGGCGATAATACCACACCAACACCAACTCCTGATTCCTCAGTGGTGCCTGTGCACAGTAGCGATGGCACAACCATTACAACACCTGACGGCACAACGATTACGTTGCCAGAAGAAGCACAACCGCAAGCGTTGAAGCAGACTTATACGCGAACGATCAAATATCAGTATGACGATGGCACACCGGTTAAACCAGATGAAGTTCAGGCAGTCACCTATGATTTGATTGCAATGGTTAACCCAAATACCGGTGAACTGATTGGTTATAATACTGACGGAACCGGTCAAAATATCAATATTCGGATTGGTAATTTCAGTAGTCCATTTGCTGCCAAAATGGCCGCCATTCAAGATTATTTTGCTAAAAATAATTTGCAATGGGATGATGCCGATGCTCCTGTCGTAGCAGGCTTTGTTCCTGATCAAGATGTCGATGCAAATACTAATCCAACTGGTGATGATACGGTTACTGTCACTTATGCACGTGGCGATAATGGGATTGTAGCGGTACAACCGAGTGATGATATGAAGCCGGGTCAAACTATCGACAGCAGTAATCCAAGTGTTGTTTGGCCAGCGGGTGTTTCACAAGCTGATTTGCAAAAAACAGTCACGAGAATTATCAAGTATCAAGATCAGTATGGTAATACTTTGAGTGCACCGACAGTACAGCAAGTTGTTTATCAAGTTCATGCGATTGTTAATAAAACAACGGGTGCGCTGTTAGGTTATGATACTAACGGTGATGGTCAAGTTGATGCCACTGATTTAGCGGGTGCGTTTGCCAAAATTAATCAAACGCAAAGTTTTGCCGCACAAAGTGTACCTGATTTAAGCGCGCAAGGTTATTATCCAGTTGACACCGAAGAGGTTGCGAGTGTTGTGGCGGACATGAATAATCCGAATGTGATTACAATTGTGAGCTATACAAAAACGAAGCCGAGTGACAATTCGAATGCTGGCGTAACTCCTGGTGCTGCCACCAATGGTAGTAACTCTGGATTAAAGGGATCAGGTTTGGCGACGTCGGCCCAAGCGTTGAACTTTGACCCTAAAGCTAGTGCTTCCGATCCAGCGTTGAGTAATTCGAAGCAGGAATTACCACAAATGTCTGATAATCAACAACAAGATCGAGCAACTTCCTTGATTGGCGTTAGTCTCTTAAGCAGTTTGATTGGCTTAATGGGTTGGGAACGCAAAAAAAGAAAAGATGAAAGAGGTGAATAACTAAGCAGTAGGCTAAAATGCTAAAAGCACTTTATTAATAGTCAAAATACTATTGATAGAGTGCTTTTTTAGTGGAAAAAAGAATTAATTTTCTAAATTTTCAAAACGGCGAGTTAATTTGGTATAACTTTCCGTATTTTTTAAATAAGAACTGAGAATCTTGATTAATTCCGTAATTTGCTCCGGATTTTGAATTCTTTGTTGAATACTGGCATTAAATTCCGCATTCTTTTGGCGTAAGATTGGCACTAATTGTTGACCGGCAGATGATAATTGAACCAAATTAACACGCTTATCTTTTTGATAAGGAATAGTTTGAGCTAAACCCTTATTAATGACGGAGGAAACTAAACGACTTGGTGATTGACGTTCACAAATTAATAACTGCCCCAAATCTTTAATGGACATGGGACCATAAGTATCTAGGACAGTCAATACTTCAGCCTGATTGGCAGTAATCTTTAGTTCTTTCAAAAGATTGTTGAAGTTAGCTAAGCCTTCACGTTCACAGCTTTTTAGTAGGAAACGCAAAAGCTCAATTTGTTCATCCATCAAGGTGACCTCACTTAATTTATTATGCATTATTTTAACCGATTCAAAATTTTGGTTCAATGAAAAACATTGACATTAATATGAAACTAATCTAATATTCAATATACATGACATATCATGTATATTGAGGAGGATTTTAAGATGATTGAATTTAAACAAATAGATAAAGACTATTCGGTTGGCGATCAGACAATTAAAGCGTTGCATGATATTAATTTTCAAATTGAAACACAGAAGCTGACAATTATTTTAGGACCATCTGGTTCGGGAAAAAGTACCTTACTAAATATTCTGGGGGGCATGGATCGACCTACACGTGGAACAGTTCAATTTAATGAACAAAATGTTGCAGCATTAAATGATCATGAATTGACTAATTATCGACGCAATTTAGTTGGCTTTGTCTTCCAATTTTATAATTTGATCCCTAGCCTGACAGCTTTGGAAAATGTTGCGATTGCAGCTCAACTGACGAAAAACGATGCCAACTCATTAAAATATTTAAAACAAGTTGGTTTGGAGCAAAGGTTAGATAACTTTCCTAATCAAATGTCTGGTGGGGAAATGCAACGCGTTTCTATCGCTCGAGCGTTAGCAAAACAACCACAGTTGTTGTTATGTGATGAACCTACGGGAGCGTTAGATTCCAGGACCAGTTTGAAAATTATGAAAATTCTACAAGATGTTGCTAAAACTACTGACACAGCGGTCGTTGTGGTGACACATAATCCTGATTTTGAGCAATATGGTGATCAAGTGATTCGACTCAGAGACGGTCAGGTGGAATCTATCTCGCAAAATGATAATCCGGTAGTTATCGAAGGAGCATAAGGAGATGAAATATTTAAATCAAAAGCTTATTCGCGAAGTCAAACAAAATTGGACGCAATTTTTTTCTGTTTTTTTGATGGCGTTGTTATCAATTATCGTGTTTGTCGGACTACAAGGCTCTTGGAAAGGTCTGGAAGCAAGTTTAAATCATTATATTAGTGACACTCATTTAGCCAATTATTGGGTTCAAAGTAGCTCCATTAGTGATACGGATGTGCGCAGAGTCAAAAATTTATCTGGAATCACAAACGCACAAAGTGGAACACGGATACAAACTAAACAGGGTAAACATCATTTAATCATTGATTCCTACAAAAAACCGGTTACCAAGTTACATGTAGTAACAGGAAAAAAATATCAGTCGACTCAAAATGGTATTTGGATTAATCAAGAATACGCACAAGCACATCATTTGAAAGTTGGCAATGATCTGCAAATTTCTTATCTTTCACGACATTTTTCACTGAAAATTCGTGGGATTGTACAAAGTTCTGAGCGGATTTATTTTACAGGTACACGTGAATTTATTGCACCAAATTATTCTAATTATGGTTATGCTTATATTTCGCCGCAAACATTGGCTCAACAAGTCAATTATCACGGACCTCAAAATGTGCTGACCATTAAGGGATATCATCCTCAAATGCGCCATCAAGTGGAAAAAATTTTGCAGCAACGTTTAATGTCGTATGATAATCGTTCAACATTACCCGATGTTTCCAATGCAATGGATCGGGTGGATGAAATCAAAAATCTTTCATATCTATTTTCATTCATTTTTATATTGTTGGCGATCCTAGCGATGTATACAACAATTAAAAGACTGATTGAAAGTCAAGGTCAAGAAATTGCGACTTTAAAAGCGCTAGGTTTTTCTAATGCCAAAATTATGATTCATTATGCTAGTTTTGGCCTCTTAGTAGGTAGTTTGGGTTCGCTAGTTGGTTTGTTAATAGCACCATTCATTTCTTGGTTTGTTTTACGTACGCAAAAGCAAATGTTTTCGATCCATCAATGGACACTAGCTTATGGTTGGAGTTCTTTGTTCGTGGTGTTATTGGTGACTTTGATTTGTGTTTTGGCCGCTTTTTTGGCGGCAAGAAGTGCTACGAAAGGTTTGCCGGCTGTTTTCTTGCAAGGAACCAAAACAACCAAAGTTCACAAAATTATTTTAGAAAAGTGGACAGGTCTCTGGAACCATCTTTCTTATACAGGTCGTTGGGCGTTCAGAGACATTTTTATTAATCGGACACGAACTTTGATGGGGATTATTGGTGTTGCGGGAAGCACGATGTTGATGATTGCAGGGATTGGCATGCCACAATCTATGACGCATTTAGTCAACAAGGCGTATAATCAAGATTTTACCTATAATCAGCGTCTTTATGTCAATAATTATCAGCAATATCAGCAAGCTCATCCTCATGCACAACAATGGGTTCAAATTAGTCAAGCCCATTTTTCACCGGATGATGGCTTTAACCGCCTTTTGATTGTGGTTGGTAAGGGGCATGAAGTGCATATGAAAACCCAGAACAATCAAAGTATCAAAGATGGTGGCCTTTATGTAACACATGGTTTTGCTCAGTCTGCTCATATTAAGAAAGGTGATCGATTAAAAGTTCGGACTTTTGGCAGCAATCAACAGTATCAATTTAAGGTTAGGGGTATTCTTTTAAGTGAAACGAATCAAGGAGCCTATTTAACCAAACACACTTGGGAACAAGCGGGTGGTTTGTCTGCTCCAACAACGCTATTAGTTGGTCCCAATTATCACTATCACAAGCGTGATGTTAGTTCCACAATTTCCATTAAAGAACAAAAAAAGAATGCTTATAATTTTGTGAATAACTTGATGAGTATTTTCCTATTAATTATTGTCTTTGGTGTGTTACTGATTGTGATCGTTTTGTATAATTTAGGTTCACTTAGTTTTGTGGAAAGATTACAAGATTACGCCACTTTGCGCGTTTTGGGAATCCATAAACCAGAATTGAGAAATCTAGTTTTTATTGAAAATGTGATAACTACTTTCGTTGGTTGGCTATTTGGTATTCCGGCGGGAATCTGGTTCTTGGGTCAATATGTTAAAACATTCTCCACGATTAACTTGGAATATACGCCGTATATTAATGTTTGGACCATTGTTATTTCCTCTGCATTTGTTTGGCTATGCTCGTTATCGACGACCTTTTTTGTTAGTCAACGCTTGAAAAAAGTTGACATGGTACAAGCTTTGAAGGGGTCGGAATAGAATTAATAATGGTATTGATAGTGATAATATTTAATTTGCCAACGTCTGGAATCACAAGCCACGAGTTTTGAATCAGTCAGTAGATAAGTTGGTAACATAGCACTGACTTTTTCTTGTTTAACTAGTTGTAAAATATTTTCCAACGAATCAATTTCGATGACATTGGTTGTCTCAGATAATAAATCTAAAGTTAGCTTGCGCAGGGGACATTGGGTATCATGATTAACGGCAATGGGTAGCGAAGCTGCCAACTGAGTGTTCGCGCCTGCTATCCAGCAAGTTTCAATACTAGCTTCAGACATTAAGTCATAACCTTTGAATTTAATGGGATTAAATGTAGCGACGTGTTGGTAAATGGTTTGAGCTAAGGCTTGCTGGAATTCGCATGTTTCTTTAATCGTAATTTCGTAATGATTCACATCGAACTCTTTTTGGGTCATGATTAAGTAATTCAATAGTAGTTCAGAGATTAAAAGACGTGGTTTGGTTGTAATCATGGCAGACTTTAATTGTTGAAATTGATCTAAAGTTTGTTTAGCAAATTGATACAGCAATTGACCGTTAGCAGTTGGTGAAACACCGTTGTTGGTTCTGATGAAAAGATTCGTGTCTAATTCTTGCTCTAGTTGTTGGAGCCGGGCGCTTAAATTCGATTGCGTGTATTGTAATTTGTTGGCGGCTTGGTTGATGGACTTGGTTTCAAAAATCATTTGATAGATTTCTAAGTCGTTAAAGTTCATGCTTTCTCCTTATCTTAGATTATTCAATTTTTTCTTCTTATAATATACTTCTTTTTGTAATAAAAAGGAGGACCTGATTTGATCCGCAAGCTTTAGGTCGGGTAGTTGTTGATAATCCTGATAAATGGAAATATGTTTCCTTCACTTTTTTTAAATTGTTGCTTGCTTAGACAAGATACCATCATTGCTACAACCTTTGATTAATTTAATAAAAAATTGCTTTTTTAAAAATTCGAAGTTCTGTTTGACGTAATTAAAGATAGACGCTGATGAAACAAATGAAATCAAGCACAATATTAGTTCTGGACTCGACGCTTGTATTAAACTGAACTTGATAAGGTAAGCTAAGTTGTAAGCTATTTTGGTTGTGAATTTTGTAAGCTGGAATACATCTTAAGATTATTATGTTATATTGGATTATTGGACAAGGGAGGAATTGACATGGCAAAAGCAATGGATGTGGCAGATTATATAATTACAAAAGCTAAAAAATTAAGCACTCCTGTATCTAATCTCCAGTTACAAAAGATTATGTATTATTTAAATGTTATCCATTTAGTTGAAAATGGTGTAGATCAACCATTGATTGACGATGCGCGTTTTCAACGGTGGCCTTTTGGTCCCGTTATTAGTTCTGTTTATCATGAATATTCGAATAATGGTGGGATGGATATCGAGAAACCACAAGATCATGGTACATTGGCTTGGGATGATAAAGAAGAAGATTTTAAATTTTTTTCAAAGAAATTTGATGCAAGTGATTTTCACGTTAAGCATAGAGATGATGAGAAGTTTATTGATACTTACATTAAGGAGCTTCTCAAGTATCCAGCTTATAAGTTAGTGGGCTACTCGCATATGGAAGATCAGTGGAAAGAAAAGGATTACAATGAATCATATGATGATTATTTAACGTATGATTATTATAAAAATGATAGCTGGCTCCAGAGTATTATAGATAATTCAAAAATTAACTAAATATAGGAATATATAATAATGGCCAATTTAGACAGAGAAATTTGTGATCTCATATTAACTCAAGATATTGGTGATGAAAATTCAAAAAAATTAATTCAATATTTTTTAGAACTAAATCGGCGAGATGTAAAGAGATTATCCTATATTGAAATATCTAATTCGTTGACTGAAGAGATTATTTCTAAGTTGTCTGTCCATAATGACAATAATCAAAGAAATAAAGTTATTGATAATTTACTTTTAAGAGCATCAAATAATATTGGGACGGTAAATAGTCGTTTAAAAACTAGTTTTGAAAAACAAATTAAAGATGAGGATACTAGAAATATTTACAAAGCTAGTATTGAATCTTTATGTAAAAATATGAATTACGATATCAGAATGGCCATAGTAAATGAAGTAGAATATAACGATTTAACCAAAGAGCTAAATAAGCGAAAAGAAGATTTAGAAGATAGTGTTAATAAGTTAAATAACAATATAGATAATATGAAAAACAAATTATATGCTGATTTTATTACTATTTTAGGAATTTTTACCGCTATTACATTTGCGGTTTTTGGTGGCATGCAAACTTTTACTGCTTTATTCAGTAAGTTGAATATTGCGTCAGCAACAAGTAAAACTTATGGCTTTGTTTTGGCTACGGGCGCCGTTTTTGGTCTGATTTTGTATGGAATTATTATTGTATTGTTCTATGGAATATCGAAGCTAACATTCTCGACTGACAAATATTCACCTTCACCAAAATTGACTCAGATTATTTTGGGGATCTTAGGCATAATGTTTTTAGCCGGGACTGCGATTATTATTTTTTGTTAAGAAAAGATCGTGAGGTAATATCTGATTTGAGGTATTACTTTTTTGTATTCCTAACAGTAAAAAAGTCCCCAAACTCTGATTGAAAGTCTTAGGACTTATCGTTTGGAACACGAACTTTAATTATGAGGGGGAAAACTAGTACAATTTCAACTTAACTCATTTGGTTTTTAATTGCTAATTATTTGCTCATCATTTATCTGTTTAATTGTCATGAAAGAAGAAAACCCTTAAGGCTGTAATAGGGTTGACCAAAAGGGCTTACTTCTTCCAAGTGCATAGTAACACGGGTTCATCTTTTGTACAATAGATATAATATTTTTAATTTATTTGTTCACGAAAAGTCTAACTTTTTAATTAATCGAACTTGAAAAAATTATCATTACATAAATTTATTGCAAAATTAATTAACATGATAAACTATTTGAGTTAAAATATCTTGTTTATGGAATATTTATTGACAAATTATGAATAGGCTTTCATACTGTCATCATGAAAGTTGCGAATTGAAGGAGTAAATATGTTAGCTAAAGATTTTTGTTGGGGTGCTTCCTTGTCTGCCCATCAAACGGAAGGTGCGGCTACGGAAGATGGTAAGTCGCCCTCAGTGCAAGATTGTCGTGTACGTGATGACCAAATTGCCGATTTTACGGTGGCATCTGACCATTATCATCGCTATCGAGAGGATATTAAATTATTAGCCGGTCTAGGGATTAAAGCTTTGCGGATTTCGCTGCCGTGGACACGGATTATTCCTGCAGGGGTGGGTGCGACGAATCCTAGCGCCATCGCACATTATCGTGATGTGTTTGCTACGATGCACGCTTATAAGATTGAACCGATGGTGACGATGTACCATTTTGATTTGCCACAAAATTTGCAAGATCAAGGTGGTTGGACGCAGCGCCAAACAGTGGATGCTTATGCACGATACGCGCGCGTTTTGTTTGAAAATTTTGGTGACCAAGTTAAATATTGGCTGACGATCAATGAACCCAATATTATGTTGTTAGCGGATCAAAAAATTCTGGGCTTTACTTACACCCATCAAGAGCGTTATCAGGCCTTTTATCATTTGATGATTGCAGAGAAAAAGGCGTTTGCATTGTGTCATCAATTGTTGCCACAAGCCCAAATTGGTCCCGTACCCAATATTTCGTATGTTTATCCAGGCAGTGCTGCGCCCCAAGATATTCGGGCGGCGGAATATTTTAATGCGGTACGTAATTGGGCTTATTTGGATTTTTCGGTGCAAGGTCGATTAAATCCATTGTTTCAAAATTATTTACGCCAAACGGGCATTGATCTGCAAATTTTGCCAGAAGATCAGGAATTGGTAACGACTAATTTTCCAGATTTTTTGGGCATTAATTATTATACGAGCGTGACAGTAGAGTATCCCAAGCAAGATCAAGATCGTTTGAGTGGCGTTAGTGATCAGCAATCAGAAGATGTCTATGAAAAAGGTTTTTATAAAGGCTTAACGAATCCTTATTTACAAAAAAATGATTTTAATTGGACAATTGATCCGCTCGGTTTGCAGACGACGCTGGAAGTGATTAATGATCGCTATCAATTGCCAATTTATATTACGGAAAATGGTTTAGGTGCTTATGATGAGTTAACGGCGGATCATCAGGTACATGATCCTTATCGGATTGATTATCTCAAACAACATCTGCAAAGTATTCAACAAGCGGTGGCAAGTGGTGTGCCCGTCAAGGGTTATTTGCCTTGGTCGGCGCTGGATTTGGTGAGTGTGCATGAAGGTATGAGAAAACGGTATGGCTTGATTTATGTCGATCGGACGGAGCAAGACTTGAAAGATTTGGCGCGTTATCCTAAGGATAGTTACTATTGGTATCAACAGGTAATTGCAAAACGAGGAGTCGATGAATGAAAGCCATCTTTAATTTTTTAAACAAATATTTACTACCGCCATTAAATAAATTGGCGAATACCAAAGTCATCAACGGTATCATGGATGCTAGTTTGGCGGCCGTTCCTTTTACGATTGTAGCGTCAATCTTTTTAATTCTGAATAACTTACCGCAAATTTTGCCGTTTGCGGCACCGTTTTTGAAACATACATTGTTAAAATTCAGTGGCTTTTATATGCTAGGCAACACGATGGCTTTGGGTTCCATTGCGCTGTATTATTCGGTTTCGCTCGGTTATTACTATGTGGAACAATATCGCAAAGCTGGTGAAGAGCAGCTCAATGCCTTTACTGGGGCGTTGCTGTCTTTATTCGCTTTCTTATTGACGATTCCAACGATTTCTTGGAAAAATGGCGTCGCTGTTGGCAGTGATCAGGTAGTTGGTGCCCACAATTATTCGGTTGGTGGTGTCGCAATGGTCAACGGTTGGTTGTCGCGCTTTGGCGGCGTGGGAATTTTTATTGCAATTATCACCGGGATCATTGCGGTGCAATTATATCGGTTATGCGTGAATAAAAATGTGACGATTAAAATGCCTGCCGGCGTACCTGAAGGTGTCAGCCGGTCGTTTGCGTCGTTAATTCCGTCAATTCTAGTGGCGGTGGTAATGATCGGTATTGATATTATCTTAGGTTATTTCCATACGGATTTGCATCAACTGTTGTCTGCACCATTTAGTTTTGTCAAAGATTTAACCGGTTCGTGGCTGGGCATGTTAGTCATTTTATTGTTGATTCATTTGTTGTGGGCGGTCGGAGTCCATGGCACCGCGATTATCAAAAACAGTTTTGTGAATCCAATTTTGTTGGTGACACTGACCGAAAATATTAATGGGCAACATAATATTTTTGCGGGTGACTTCATTAATATGTGGGTCTTTATTGGTGGCGCTGGTGGAACTTTGGGGTTAGTCTTGTTGATGTTGACACGTTCCAAGTCTGCTCAACTAAAAACGTTAGGCAAAACCGCTATTTTGCCGGCGATTTTTAATATTAATGAACCAGTGATTTTTGGTGCTCCAATTGTGTATAATCCATATTTGATTATTCCATTTATCATCAATCCAATGGTGCTTGCTTCAGTGGCCTATTTGGCGATTAAATTACATTGGGTCGGATATGTGAATGCGGCGATTGCATGGATTTTGCCCGTCGGTGTGGGGGCGTTTATTGGCACAAGTGGTAATTTCATGGCTTTGGTGATTGCTTTAGTGAACTTGGTGTTATCAATCGTTATTTATTATCCATTTTTCAAAATGTATGATCAAAAGTTATATCAAGATGAACTGCATAATAATGTAGAAGGACAAAGCTAGAATGAATTCACAGGGTATATTTCTTGTCAAGTGAAGTGCATTTTGGGTATAATTGTTTTGTTTTTTGGGGAGGTGAAGCTGACATGTCATGGGTTGATATTGTACAAGGTGCTTTAAATATGGGTTCTGGTATTTTACAAAATATTGGTGGCTTTTTTAACATCTTTAAATAATTATTTACAGAAATAAATAAAGCATTTTTCATTGCAGAAGTATTTAAGGCAGTGAAAATGCTTTATTTTTTTATAGAAATTGATGCGAGGATCAAATATTTTTGTTAAAAATGTGCAAGAGAACGATATCAATGCTATGTAAATTAATTTTTTAACAAAATAATTTAACTAAAAATTATTTTTATTAAGCATATTGCGTAAATTAACTAAAATAGTTGGTGCTACTGGTTTTATAGTGATTATTGTCAATAAATAACTTAAAAATTGATTTGAATATTATATTCAGATTTATGTTTGTGTGCTATAATTTTTTCACACATCAATCTAAACAATTGTTCTATCATGAGAGGCATTATTTTGCGAAAAAAGTACTTCGAATTTTAATTCTAAGCCTGACGATTTTATTTTTTTTACATACCAATTTGCAGAATATGACTGCGGGAACTGGTGCACAATCCGTGTCACCAGACGCCAAATTTTCATCATTGTTGAAACAAAGTTCATTCGATCAACTATTGACGGATACTGATATGGCGAATCTGCAGCATCATGTTACGGGAACAACGGTCAGTTCGGGGGACTTTCATCTAACAACTTCGGCGGGTTTTGATCCTGCTACAAATACTTGGGTGACCAAATTAGACTGGGATCCGCTGGCTAATCTGTCCGATGGTTATGTTGTTCAAAAAGCGCAAGGAACAGCCGACGAAGCTAATATTTTCAATTTAGATTGGAAAAATACGCCGACTAATTATGGTAAAAAGGTGAAAGTGTTAAATGTTTATCCTGATGACGGTAATTTTTTAAAGGATTGGCTTAATCAAAATACGCCTGATGGCCAGTTGGTTTCCGGTGGTTTAATTGATGCGACGCCGGTGTCCATGACCGCTTTTAATGCCAATCCCAGTGCTTATTTGAAAGATAGTGCTGGCCAATATGATTATGATTGCCTTTACTTTGGCTCGCACGATGTGGGCGGCGACGATCTTAGTGCGGCAACCTTAACGGCAGTACAAACGTTTGGAAATACGGGTCGTTCCGTGATTTTTGGGCATGATACCGTTCGGAATACTTTTCATCCGAATTATGCTAGTTTTGCAAATAAATTGGGCATTAAATCGGTAACGGTGAATGCTGGTTATCCGACCAAAATGGGTTCTCAACAAATTGAATTTACGCCAGAATTAAAAAATGGTTTACTAACCAAGTATCCGAATGATTTATTTCAAAATGGGCATGCCAATGTTTTTAACGTTTCGCCTTCGCACGATGAAGGTCAATTTTATATGTATAACAACGACAGTGGTGCCCAACGGTGGATGCAATATGTAGGACCGCCTTATTATTCATGGGGAAAATCGGATCCGAATGATCCACATCATGGTCAACTGGTTAGCATTGGTTATTTGCACAAAACTAAACCATATGAGAGTAGCGAATACGCTGGGATCACGACAAATCCGACAGATGCCATTGGTGATGATAATGCTTATTTAACCACCAATAAATAATTATGCGATGATTCAAACGGGGCACGCTAGCGGGCAATGTACTCCAGAAGAGGCGATGGTGATTGCCAATATGATCTATTATACCAGTACTTTAGACACGACAACGACTGGTGAGGATCGTACTTTGAAAGACACAGCCAACCCGAATGCGCCGATGATATCAAATACTGGGACGACTGAGGTTTTTGATAGTAGTAGCGGTCAGGCTATATCTCCTGATCAATCATCTTATTATTACTATCGGGTGCTAGCCAAACAGTCGGGAAGCTCGAAGCAGTTGATGTCTGATGTAGTGAAACAAAAAATTCATAGTGGTCTAAAAGGTTATATTTAGTGTGTAGATGATGATCCTAATACTCAAATTAATCCAAATAAAGGTGCCGAGGGGAATATTACGGCAGATAGTCTTCAAAAAAATCTGCATTTTGTGAGTGCATCGGATGACAATTCGCAAGCTACGGCGAATATTCCGCAAGACCAACGGTATTTACATGCGCTGGCTGTGGACAATGACAACAATCTTTCGACAACGAATACCGTTGATTTGTATACAGCGGGACCGCTGGGCGGAACGGTTTGGCAGGATGATAATCAAGATGGCACATTGGAAGCGACGGAGTCTAAAATGGCCAATGTACCGGTTACGTTGTTGACAACTGATGCGAGCGGCTCGAAAAAAGTCCTCACAACTGCGACGACTGATGCGTAAGGGCAGTTCAATTTTGGTGAGCTTTTCCCTGGCAAGTATTATCTGGGGATTGATGCAAGTCAGACGCAGGATAAAATTCCGACGGTGACTAATACAGGCTTGGCTTTGATGGCCGCATCGACGACGATTAATGGCAAAAAATATTATTTAACCAATGAACTTGAGGTTACGAAAGGATCTACGACCACTGCTAATTTAGTTTTAGTGGATCAATTGCAACATTTGCAATTTACCAAGTTGCCCGATATTAATTTTGGCAAGCAATCGTTGCTGTTTAAACCAAATGTCACTTATAAGAATCAAACGGGAGCCAATCAACTGACCATTCAGGATACGAGAAATCCTAATGTTGGTTATCCTCCTTACGAAGTGACGCTGAGTTTGGCGCCATTTCGGCATAGTCAAGTTCAAAAAGGTTTAGCAAACGCTCAATTATCTTTTCAATTAAGAGGCAATACGACGTCGGCAATTAATTTAAGTCCTGATGGTGAAAAAGTAACATTGTTTCAGCAGTCGCAAGTCAATTCTGCGTCGAAGACGTTTGACTTTGATGACGGTGCAGGTAACTTAACTCACAGATTAAATTGATTATGCCCGATAGTGATTCTTCCTTGACGGCGGATCGCTATACGGCAAATCTGACATATACAATTGAGAATGTCCCCGGGTAATTACGGTAAAAAGACATGCTTAAAGTAGCATGTCTTTTTGTGTTGACAAGCCTCAATGGTCACCTACAATGTAAGCAAGCTAGTGCGTTGAAAGGGAAGAGATTATTATGAAAAAAATTGACGGGCATTTACATTTGGTGCGGGCGATTGCGGGGCTAAACGGCAAGGGGCGGATGACTCCGTTAGGTCACGGTCAAACTATTTGGGATGATGGTACACTGGTGAAATTAATTCCCGATGGCTGGGGTGACGATAATTTTTTGGCGGAAGCAGCGCTGAAGGTTTTGGATGATAATGGGATTGATAAGGCGGTGTTATTGCAGGGCAGTTTGAATGGTTATCAGAATTATTATGCTTACCAAAGTGTCAAAAAGTATCCTGAGCGTTTTGTGGCGGCTTTTTCTGTGGATCCGTTTATGGAACAAGCAATGCCAATTGTGCAGCGGCATGTTGAAGATTTGGGTTTTCGAGCCATTAAGTTCGAAATTAGTCAAGGTGGCGGTTTGCATGGTTATCATCAACCATTTAGGTTAGATCTGGATCCCGATGTCGGACGTATTTTTCATTATTTGGCAGATTATCCGGGATTTGTGGTGACGGTCGATTATGGTGACGCCAGTCAATTGAGTTATCAACCGGAGGCGATGGCTACTTTGGCCAAGCGTTATCCCCAATTAGATTTTGTGGTGTGTCATTTGTCGTTTCCGAATGCGGATCATTTGGCGCGCTTAGAGAATGCGTTAACGCAATGGGCGCCGTACGAAAATATTGCGACGGATATTTCGGCAATTCAAGATATTGAAGGCGAAACGGATTTTCCATTTCCTCGCTGTCAAAAAGATGTGCGTTTAGCCAAGCAAATTTTGGGAGCGCAACGCATTTTTTGGGGTACGGACGCACCGTGGTCGGCGACATTTAATTCTTATCATAATTTGGCAACTTGGTTAGAAGCGACGGATCTTTTTACGGCAACGGAGTTGACCAATGTGATGTATAACAATGCTCAGCGGATTTATTTTAAACCGCAAAATGTGCAAGCCATGCAAGATGCGAGTGACCCGATGTTGCGGTAAAATCAAAGTAGAAACAAGCTGGAGGAACAATATTAATGAAAAAGCTGAAAATTTTGGTGACAGGAACCGTTCCCGAAACTGGTCTGGCTGCATTAAAGCAAATTTGTGACGTCACGTATAATCCGCAATTGACAACACGAGCGTGGGTCTTAGCGCATTTGAAAGATTATGACGGTTTGTTGCTGATGGGTCTGGCGGCTGACCGTGAATTAATTGATGCAGGTGTGAATTTAAAAATTATCACGGCTAATGGTGCAGGTTTTGATCATATTGACGTGGTTTATGCAACGAAAAAGGGCATTGTGGTGACAAATGCGCCGCATGCCGTGCGCCAACCCACAGCCGAGATGGCCTTGGCGTTGCTGTTAAATGTGGTTCGCAAAGTTGATTTTTATGATCGGAAAATGCAGCAAGGAACTTGGGTAGATACCAATCAAGTTGTGAATCAAGGCATGAATTTGCCCGGTAAAACGCTAGGTATTTATGGTATGGGGAAAATTGGGCAACAGTTGGCCCAATATGCGCAGGCATTGGGGATGAAAATTATTTATCATAATCGTCATCAATTATCTGTGGATCAAGAAGCCAATTTCCAAGCTCAGTATGTTGATTTTGATACTTTGGTGCAACAAGCCGATGTTTTATCGTTGCACGCTCCAGCTACGGCGGAAACAGCAGGTATCTTTAATGCGGCTGTATTTACCAAAATGAAGTCGACGGCTTATTTTATCAATACGGCACGGGGCGCTTTGGTTAATCAAAGTGACTTGGCGGTAGCCTTGAGCCAAGGTCAAATTGCGGGCGCAGGTTTAGATGTGTTTGTTGATGAGCCGCAAGTTCCAAAAGATTTACTAAAGTTAGATAATGTGGTGCTGACCCCCCATGCAGGGACTGCCACTCAAGAAGCGCGGACAGCGACCGTTGCCGAAGCAGCGCACAATTTGATTTTATTTAGCCAAGGTCAAACTTTAGCCAATCAAGTTAATTAAATTAAGACAAAATAAAAACGTTTAGCCACCAATTTTGGGCACAACGTTTTTTATTTTTTATAAAGCTTGGTATTAATAAATTCCATTACCGCCAGCACCATCAAGCCCACGCCGAGAATTCGAAAGAAAAAGCGTAACATATCAAATGGATTGAAAACTAGGGCAATCCCCACTAAAACTAATAAGCCCGAATACAGATAATCCCACCATGGCGTCACGTTGACATAATGGCGGTTGGCCCGCGCAGAAAAAAATTGATTGACGCCGTTAATTAATAGGATAATCCCTAACAAGACGGGCAACAACGGTAACAATAAGTGTGCGATGGGGAAGATTAACAAGGCCAACAAGAAGCAAATGACGGCGGTGGTGTACGGGCTGTTATTGTCACTGTGACTTTTGGATAGCAACCAGCCATCGTGCAGAGCGATTAAACCTACTCCAATTAAATACGCGGAAATCAGATACAAAATAGTGTTCAAACTTTTATCAGGATTCAAGAAAATAATAAGTCCCGCTAACGCTAAGAAGATGATTCGCAGCCAGCGATACCAATTAAATTGTCGATAATATGACTTCATTTTTTCACCTACTGATTAATAACTATTCTTTATCATAAGCAAAATTGCTCACAATTAAAAGACTAAATTGATTAACTTTCGACGTAAGAGTTTGCCACTACTATTATGGGGGAGTTGGTCGACTTGATGAAAGGCTACCGGAACTTTGTAGTGCGCTAGATTTTTGCGTCCAAAAGCAATCAGTTCGTCTGCTGTCGGTACATCATTGCCGACCAGATAAGCCACCGGGACCGCGCCCCATTTAAGATCAGGTTTGGAAGTAACGCCGATTTCTTGGATTTGGGGGATTTGTTGATAAACATTTTCAATTTCATTCGGGAAAATATTTTCCCCACCAGACACGAACATATCGTCCAAACGACCTTTGATGAATAGAAAATTTTCATCATCTAAATAACCAACATCTCCCGTTTGAAACCAATCATCAGTCGTCAATTTAGCTTGCCAGCGCTCGGCTTGATGCCAGTAACCCGGCGTTAGTGCGGGTGATTTGAGTTGAATTTCGCCAGTGTCGGCAATGCGAATTTGATTGGTGAACAAGGCTTGTCCACAGGAACCTTGTTTGCGCTGAGCGTCGGCATTGTTGAGTGCCACGACATTAGAGCAAGTTTCGGTCATGCCGTAAGATTGGACGACCAGAATGTGTTGTTGTTGGCACTGCGTTAACAAAGTTGAATTGAGCGGGGCACCACCCAAAAACATTAAACGAAAAGCGTCATTGTAAGGTTGATGTGACACATTGTGGGCTAATAATTCCTGCAACATCGTGGGGACAACGGACATAATGGTGATCGGCTGGTCAACCAAGAGTCGGTGGCATATTTGTGCGTCAAAGTGCTCCACTAAATACAATGGAATTCCGTAAATTAATGACCGCAGGACAATTGAAAAGCCTGAAATGTGAAATAACGGTACGACGCAAAGCCAGCAATCTTGTTGGGTGACTTGAAAATTCAATAAAGTGTTCATCGCTGAAGCCCAATGGTTACCATAAGTTTGCAGAACGCCTTTGGGTTGACCGGTCGTCCCCGATGTATACATGAGGCTAGCGACGTCACGAAATTGAATGTCCACGTCATCAAAAGCAGTAGGTTGGAGTTGTTGCAACGATGCTAGCGTAATAACTTGTAAATTATGAATGTCAGCCAAGTTGGTTGGACAAGTATTTTGATCCACGAGACACATTTTGACTTTTGCATCGGTCAATTGCTGAGTCAGTTCCGTGGAGGCTAGACGAATATTACAAAAAACAATGGTCGCGTTTAATTGCAATAGCGCCAAGATATTGAGATAATTTTCAAAAGTGTTTTGACCATAGATCCCCACATGTTCATGAGTGGAGACGCCGAGCGTGACTAATTGTTGAGCGCGGTGTTGCACGGATTGCTTGATTTGTTGGAAAGTGTAAGATTGTCCTTGATAGTACAAACCGATTTGCTGTGGTGCTAAGCTAGCGCGTTTATTGAGCCAAGTTTGCATAAGTCCCTCTTTTCGATAAAAAACTCCTAACTTAGATTAAAGTTGGGAGTGAGTTCATTTATAATGAAGAAACAATTAAAATTATGGGAATTTAGGGAATTTATCGAAGTCCGGTTCGCGTTTTTCTAAAAAGGCGTCGCGGCCTTCTTTGCCTTCATCTGTTTCGTAAAATAACATGGTGGAATCACCCGCAATTTGCTGTAAACCAGCTAAACCGTCGGTGTCTGCATTCATGGCCGCCTTGATGAAACGAATAGCGGTTGGGGATTTCTTGAGGATTTCGTGACACCAAGCCAAAGTTTCTTGTTCGACATCGGCCAAAGGAACAACCTTGTTAATCCAGCCCATTTCGTAAGCTTCCTGGGCGGAATAAGGTTTGCACAAAAACCAAACTTCTTTGGCCCGTTTGTGACCAATGACGCGGGCGAGATAAGCGGAACCGTAGCCAGCATCAAAACTGCCGACTTTAGGACCCGTTTGCATGAATTGAGCATTGTCAGCGGCAATTGTTAAATCACAGACAAGCTGTAAAATATTACCACCACCAACTGACCAACCGCGAACCATTGCAATGACTGGCTTGGGGATGATACGAATGAGATGTTGCAGGTCCAGGACATTCAAGCGGGCAACTTTATCTTTGCCAACGTAACCACCATTACCGCGGACTTTTTGGTCGCCACCTGAACAAAAAGCTAAATCACCTTGTCCCGTGAGGATTATGACGCCGATACTTTGATCATCACGACAGTAAGTAAAAGCTTCCATCATTTCCTGAATCGTATCTGGGGTAAAAGCATTGCGAACTTCTGGGCGATTGATCGTGATTTTGGCGATATGATCTTGTCGTTCAAATAAAATTTCTGAATAAGTTTTGATAGTTTGCCAGTTTGCCATAAAAATTTTCCTTTCGTGAGGTCGTTCAATGAATTTAATACAATATCTGAATATTCAAACCGTGCAACAACAAGTTGATTGTGTCCAATTAAAATTAATGGTCACGCCCCAAGTTTGTCAACCGTTTGGTCAATTACATGGAGGCATCAATAGTGTGTTGGCGGAAACGGCCGCAAGTATGGGTGCCAATTTGAATTTACCCGCACATCAAGTGGCTGTTGGGACACAACTGCAAACGAACCATTTGCGGTCTGTGACTGAAGGTGAACTGTTTGTTCAAGCGACACCAATTCAGCGAGGCTCTAGGTTGCAAGTTTGGCAAGCCGTGACTTATCAACAAGCACGCGATCAGCCAACTAGTCTGAGTACAGTCACTTTGTTAGCGGTCGACAATCATCATAGCATAAAATAGCGAATGGCGTGGCGTGAGGAAATCTGATTTTTGTATATTGTTTCACAAAAATATGTGAAAAAATGTTCTTATGCTTAATTTAAAAGTCAAAGTCATTACACTTTCGTTTGTGATTAAATCGTGGTACAGTATAATAATGTAATTTTATGTAGTAGCCGGAGATGAGGAAAAATATGAAAATTAATGCTGCCGATAAAATGGTTCAAGTGATGCAAGCTTGGGGCATTGATAATGTATATGGTTTGCCGGGAGATTCAGTCGATACGACGATTGAAGCTCTTTATCGTAAACGTGATGAAATTAAATTTACGCAAGTTCGGCATGAAGAAGTGGCTGCTTTAGCTGCTGCTGCGCATGCTAAATTGACCGGGCAAGTTAGTGCTTGTTTATCCATTGGTGGACCCGGGGCCATTCATTTGTTGAATGGTTTATATGATGCCAAGATGGATCATGCACCCGTTGTCGCTATTTTGGGGCAAATCCAATCTCATTTATTGAATACAGGTTTCTTCCAAGAAGTGAATACACCTCAATTATTTGAAGATGTAGCCGTTTATAATCGCATGGTCACTAATCCCGCAACTTTACCTGCTGTGATGGATGAAGCAATTCGGGCAGCTTACACGCATAAAGGCGTGGCTGTGTTAACCATTCCAGACGATGTTCCTGATCACAAGATTCCTGATACCTTTAAACCAACAGCGGGCCAATTTCATTTAGAAGCACCTAAAGCTGACGTCAAAGATATTGATCAAGCTTTGGCTATGATTAAAAAAGCTAAAAATCCTGTGGCTTTAATCGGGGTGGGTGCTCATGACGCCCAAGCGCAAGCCAAAGAATTTGTGGAACGTTACTCCATTCCGTTTATTCAAACCATGCCAGCTAAAGGGACGATTGACGATGATCATCCAAATGCTTTGGGCCAAATCGGTAAATTAGGAACCAAACCCGCTTATGAAGCAATGTTTAATGCTGATTTGTTGATGCTGATTGGGACCGATTATCCGTACGCTCCTTATATCAACCAAAAAATTCCTACGATTCAAATTGATAATGATCCAAGTAAAATTGGTCATCGTCATAATATTGATGTGGCGATTGTGGCAGATACTAAAGACGCTTTGACTTTGTTGAATACACGTGGTGAAGTCATTAGCCAACGCCCATTCTTAAAGGCTTGCCAAAAGAATATGAAAACTTGGCGTTCTTGGATGGAAGATGTCAAGAACAAGAAGCATACGGGTGTTTTGCCTTCCAAGATGTTTGCTAAAATGAGCGAAGTGGCTCCTGACAATACCGTTTGGTCTATTGATGTGGGAACTTCGACTTCCTTTGGGGCCCGGTTTGTGGATGCTAAATCAACGCAAAAATATACCATTTCTGCATGGTTAGGGACAATGGGGTGTGCTTTACCAGGCGCGATTGCTTCTAAAATTGCCATGCCGCAACGCCCAGTTTATGCTATTAATGGTGATGGGGCCTTTGCCATGGTGATGCAAGACTTTGTGACGGCCGTGAAGTATGATTTGCCCATGGTTGTAGTGGTCTTGAACAATCATTTGTTGGCATTCATTGAATATGAACAACAAAGTGCCGGTCAACAAAACTACGGTGTGGATTTGGCAGATATTGACTTTGCTAAGTTTGCGGAAGCTTGTGGCGGAATTGGGATTAATGTCACCACGGATGAAGAATTTGCCCAAGCAATTAAGCAATACAAGAATCCAACCAAGCCAGTTTTGATTAATGCTGCCGTTTATGATGAAGCGCCACTTCCCGGTAAAATTATCACAGATGAAGCTGAAGGTTATATGAAATTTGGTTTTGAATATTTCAAGGATAAATTCCAAATTCCAAAGATGCCACCATTACGCGAAATTATTCGCCAATTTTTATAAAATAATTTATTAATGATTGTCTTGAGTATCTAACGGTTAACTGTTAGATACTTTTTTGTTTTACTAAGATTGTATGCAATACAAAAAGAGAATTTCCTTGAGGTTTCTGACCAAGAAAAGTAAATATCAATGTATCTCGTTTGGCAACGGAAGTTTTAAAAGCGAAGTTAAATCTACAGTAGTTTTAATCTTTTAAAGACTCTTTTTTTATTAATGTTTATCTAGCCATTTTTTGAATACTTCCAAGAAAACGCCAGAAACCACACTAACAAAAATTTGTAGAATGTAGTACGTGAATTGCACCTCCTTTCTGTTGCTAGAGGTGGCAACTAAATTATTTTATCATGGAGATATTTTATGCAAATAAAAACATATGTCTGGAACAATTAAGTGGTAGTAGAAAATTTAGTTTAAGTTTGCACAAATTAAAAATTCGTATTGACTTACATAATTCTTGAAAGTTAATCTAAATGTAGATAAGTCAGTTATTGAACGATATCAGAGTAGGTATGAGATGTTGTGAGCTATTAATTCTATTAGAATAGGAGATTTACTATTGAAGCAGGCAGTTTTTGTGATGTTAGATGAATACTCTGACTGGGAGGGCGTTTATCTTTCCAGTATGTTAAATCAAAACAAAGATTGGGAAGTAAAAACTGCTTCTACCCAGCAAGAGGTAGTTTCAATTGGCGATTTTAAAACTGCGGTAGATTATTATTTGGAGCAAATACCTGCTGATTGTCAGCTATTGATATTGATTGGTGGAAATTCATGGCAGATTAAAAATAGTGTATTAAAACAGCTGATTCAAGAACGGCTAACGAATCACAAGTTCGTGGGAGCAATCTGTGGTGCTGTAGATTATCTCGCTAAAGAAGGATTACTTACCAACTTTAAACATACTGGTAACGCACAATATTTGTGGAAAGGCTTTGACCAATATCAAAACGAATCAGACTTTTTTGATGAACAAACAATACGCGATCGTAATTTAGTCACTGCTAATGGTACTGCAGCACTAGAATTTACACAGCAAGTCTTGAAGATGATTAAGTTTAAAAAGAGTGATCAAATAGACAAGGATATGTATTTATATAAATACGGCTTTTACCAATATTGCAAAAAATACGGTAATCCCTTTTCTTGATTAGAATAATTATCCAAAAGGAAGCGCTAATGCGAGTTTCTAAGAGCAATATTTAGAATTGTCCAATGTTCCATGAAAAATAAAACAGTTAATAACTAAAAATAAAGTTATTGACTGTTTTTAAGTGTCTAAAAGATAGTGTATGATGAAATTGGATTTGATCAGTGAAAGAAGTTAATGAAGATGACGTTATTTTTTAAAAAAATTGAGCGACATAGCGGGGATTTGAGTACGGCGGAACAACAGGTTTTTGATTATATTAAAGAGACTGCGCCAAGCTTTTTAGATCAAGATATTCAAGAAATTGCGCAAAAAACTTTTGTGTCGACAGCCACGGTGAGCCGCACGGTAAAAAAGTTAGGCTATCGAAGTTTATCAGAATTCAAGTTTTATCTGCGCTTGGCGTTGGAGGGTGACCAACCTGAACAATTAACGAAAGCCAATTTTTTGCAACATGCCAAATTAGTGCCGCTAGTCAGTCGAGCGGATTTGGACTTTGCACAATTAAAACGGGTGACCCATTTGATTGATTTGGCACATCATGTGGAATTTTTAGGCTTGGGACCATCTTACACCGTGGCAGTTGATGGTGCCCGTCGATTAATTTTTGCAGGGAAAAATGCTTCCAGCCGTTCAGAATGGGATGAAGTAGAACAAGTCGTGGCCACCATCGATCCTCGCGATTTAGTCTTTTTGATTTCTTGTTCTGGTGAAACAGCGGTTATGGGACATTATGCAACCGTTTTGGCACAGCGGCAGGTGAATACAGTCGGTATCATCGGCAATCCGGGCAGTTCGATCGCCCAGAAAGTTACGGAAGTTTTTGAAGTCAAGATTCCCAATGTTTACTATCGCGATTTAGATTTGTCGACGCGGATACCGCTGTTGCGAATTATTGAAATTATTATTGATGAATACATTTATCAATATAAATTATAAAGACAAGTCATCGACGATAGTAGCTGGTTACACGTTAGAAATTATTTATCTCATTGTGAAATAATTTGGCATTTAAGTCTAAAAATATTACGTTGGATCACTTATTTTATCTCATAGTGAGATAAAATATTTTGCCGTTGTCTAACTACACCTAAGAACTCAAACCAAAGTCCGGTTTAAGTCCTTAGGCTAGGTTAGCTTCAAGCTTCTAAATGTTCTTTGTCACAGTATGTGATATAGCGCTCCAAAGTGTAGAAGCTTGCGTTTAACTACTCCTTAAATCTCAAGTTAAAAAGCAACTTAAGCTTTGAGGTTAAGTTAATACTCAACTTCTGACCACACTTTGTCGCAGTATAAATTGTAACGATTTACAAAAAATGTAAACGCAAACATATTGCCGAAATTCGCGGTTTTTAGGCTTTGACTGTTTTATCATGTATACGTATTCAAAAAGAGAAGGAGTAACGTCATGCAAGATAAAAGAGAAAAAGTTACTGCTTGGGAATTTTTCCAAGGTTTAGGTAAAACGTTCATGTTGCCAGTGTCTTTATTAGCGTTCATGGGCTTGTTTTTGGGGATTGGTAGTGCCTTTTCCAGTCCAAGCATGCTCAAATTGTTGCCATTTTTGAAAATTACCCCGATCCATTTGATTTTTCAATTTATGTCAACAATTGGTGGTTTTGCATTTACTTATTTACCAATTATGTTTGCGATCGCAATTCCGTTGGGCTTAGCGCGTGAGGAAAAAGGCATTGCCGCATTTTCTGGATTCGTGGGCTATTTCGTCATGAATATGTCCATCAACTTCTATTTAAAAGTTACGCATCAATTGGTTTCCGTCAGCAAAATGCAGGCGGCCGGTCAATCGAATACGTTTGGCATTCAGACCATTGAAATGGGCGTCTTGGGTGGTATTATTGTTGGTTTGATTGTCTACGTTGTGCATACGCATTTTTATCAAACTCAGTTGCCAGATTCGTTTGCTTTTTTCAGTGGGACCCGTTTTGTGCCGATTATGTCGTCGGTTGTATTGGCGTTAGTTGGTTTAGTCATTCCCATGATTTGGCCACTATTCTCGACTTTAATTAACAGTTTAGGTTGGGTCATTCAAAAAGCCGGGGCATTTGGCCCGTTTATTTACGGTACTTGTTTACGGTTATTAATTCCGCTAGGTTTACATCATATTTTGTTAGCGATGATTCGTTTTACTCAAGCTGGTGGCACGGCCGTTGTGGCGGGGCATCATGTGGTTGGTGCGTTAAATATTTTTTATCAAGAATTACAACATGGTTTACCGATCAGTCATCATGCCACAGCCTTTTTATCACAGGGATATATGCCGACGATGATGTTTGGTTTACCCGCGGTTGCGTTAGCTATTTACAAAACTTCGTTCCCAGAAAATCGCAAGAAGGTCAAGGGCTTATTGATTTCCGGTGTCATTGCTTCCTTTGTAACGGGTATTACCGAGCCAATTGAATTCTTATTCTTATTCATTTCACCCGCACTGTACGTTTTTCATAGTGTGATGTCTGGCTTAGGTTATATGGTAATGGCGTTATTGAATGTCGGGATTGGAAATACTGATGGTGGTATCTTAGATTGGTTGATTTTTGGTGTCCTGCAAGGTCCGTCGACGCGTTATTGGATTGTGCCGATTGTCGGTGTCGTTTGGTTTACAATTTATTATTTTGTCTTTAAGTGGGCTATTCAAAAATATAATTTGAAAACGCCCGGTCGTGAAAAACATGCAACAGCAGATGATGACGATAACGGTTCGCAATTTGATGTTCCACAGATTCTAGCGGGTGTCGGTGGTGCCATGAATATTGTCAATGTTGATAATTGTGTGACGCGTCTTCGCTTGATTGTTCAAGATACTGGTAAAGTCAACGAAGAACAATTGAAAGCAGCCGGGGCCTTGGGCGTTATGGTGTTAGATAAACAAAATGTGCAGGTGGTGATTGGTACGCAGATTGCTACGGTGCGTAAACAATTTGATGCAGTCTTGAAGAAGCAAACTATAACTGAAGGAGAAAGTACACAAACTGATGGAGTATAACTTTGATGAAATTATTGATCGCCACGATGAAAAATGTCGCAAGTGGGATCGTTCAATTATTGAACAGGAATTTGGTCCAATTCCAGATGATTTTATTCCGATGTGGATTGCCGATATGGATTTTCGTTCACCGCAAGGAATTTTGGATGCATTTATGAAAGCTAGTCAGCGTGGAACCTTTGGCTACACTTATACGTATCCAGAATTTTATCAAACGGTGGTTCAATGGCAAAAGCAGCAACATCAAGTGGATATGGATCCCGAATGGATTACGTTGGGTTATGGTAGTGTAGCTACAATGTATAATTTGGTGCAGCAATTTTGTGATGCGACACACGGCGTGATGACGTTGACGCCCACTTACGGTCCATTTGGCCGGTGTGCCCGCGAAAATAATGTGCCAGTCGGCACCAGTCCGTTGATTTTGCAGGCTAATCGTTATCAGATTGATTGGGACGATTTGGAACAAAAATTGCAGGCGCAACAACCGCGTTTACTCTTCTTTTGTAATCCGCATAATCCTTCAGGGCGCGTTTGGTCACCGCAAGAAATTGAGCGGATTGCCCAATTGTGTTTGGCTAATGGCACGATTATGGTCAGTGATGAAGTGCATAGTGAACATATTTTGCATAATGGGCAGCATACTTCGGCCTTGACATTACCCGAACAGTATTTGCAAAATCTGATTTTTCTGACTTCACCGAATAAAGTGTTCAATTTAGGCGGCTTAAAAACGTCATATTCCATTATTCCTAATGCTCAATTACGCGAACGTTTACGAGCCAATTATCAAAAAAATTCCATTACGTCTCCCAATATTTTTGGGATTACCGCGATTGTCGCAGGTTATCAAACGGGTAATGACTGGCGGCGGGCGATGGTTAATTATGTCTCAAGAAATTATGAATTAGCTCAACAAATGTTAACCGACCCGCGGTTGCAACTGATCCCGATGGAATCATCTTATCTATTATGGGTGCGAGTTAGTGGTTTTGGAGTCAGCGGCCGAACATTTACGCAGGAATTGGCGACTCAACAAGGGGTGATTTTGGAGCCGGGCACCGACTTTGTGGCTGATGGTGAGAAATTCGTCCGCATTAATTTGGCAATGCCACGTATTCAAATTCAAACAGCACTTCAGCGTTTGAATCAATTTATTGAAAAGAGGTTTTAACATGTTTGGTTTCAAGAAGAAAAAAGTTGTATCAAATGCCATTGTCGCACCAGTCAATGGCGAATTAATTGCTTTGTCAGAATTGCAAGATGGCGTGTTTTCCAGTGGTATGATGGGACAAGGTTATGCTGTGGTACCCAGCGATGGCAATGTGGTGGCGCCTATCAACGGTACCGTCGTTTCGATTTTTCCTACCAAGCATGCCTTGACGTTTAAAGATGATCAAGGTCACGAAATTTTATTGCATTTGGGAATTGATACGGTGGAATTAGCTGGTAAACCGTTTGTCATCAAGGTTCAAGAAGGCCAAAGTGTGACAACAGGCACGCAATTAGCGCAGATGGATCTGGCAATGATTCAAGCCGATGATAAGAATCCGAGTGTGATTTTGATTTGGACTAATTTGAAAGACGAACAACTCAAACTTACTGCTAGTGGTACCGTAGCAGCAGGTGAGGCAGTGGCCGAGTTGAAGTAAATTAAGTAGGTGAATTATTTTAATTGTTTATTCTAAATATTAATGTTATTCTCTCATTGAGAGGAGATCTGTTTTCTCTTTTTGTTGATCAAGCAACTAAAAACCAGATATATTAAGCTGGGTGTATCCCAGATCGTTGGCTGGCAACAGAAAAACTTGATAAGAACCAGTAGCTGAATGGCTATTGGTTCTTTTTTTGAGAGGATTTTCTATGAGTTCAAATAATTATGATTTGAAAAGTGATTTAGAATATCATAAAATTACCGTTTCTGAGGTCAATTCATTTAAAAAATATCTTTCTAATTTAAAAAGAGCCTTAAAATTGACGCAACAACTATTCATTGGAAAAACAAAAAATTATATTTATGTAGTCAATAATAGAAAGATATGTTCTTTAGAGTTGACTTTTCAAAACCAACATTGCTGTTGACCGAGCCGACTCAACAAATTGCGGTTTATGATATGAACGATGATTTTTATGTTTATGATCGTGCCATTGTCAATAAACTAGAGTATGAATTGATTGAACATATTAGGTCACGTATCCAGGAATTAAAAGAAAAATATCAGCAAGCCGTTTATTTGTTTCGTATGGATGAAAACATGCATCGTGAATCAGCGAAGGGTGAAAAGTTAAAACTCCATCAATATGGGTCGCGAATTAACCGATCTGGTGAGCAAGTTGGTGTGCATTTAGAAGGATTTCAACCAGATTTCATTCTGTTTCTGGAAAATAATGAATTCTATTTTCAGATTTTTATCGAGCCCAAGGGCATGAGTAGTGATAAGTTTGTCAGTGAATTGTGGAAACAAGATTTGTTACTTTACATGTCTGATCACCAAGCGGAGATGGAATTTGAAGAAGAAGATGCCAATGTTCACATTAGTGGCTTGAAATTCTACACTAAAGGTGATGGACAAAATACTATGAACCAACTTGCTCAGTTAACTAGCGCTGATGATTAGTTCTAATTCTAGGATTTACATTTTAAGTTCTATCAAAAATCGTGTCGATTATCATTTTAATCGGCACGATTTTTATTCATAATTTATACTTAATCAAAATATAAACTTGATGAATCCAAAATGGAGTTTAATAACCAACATTGAATAATAATAATTTATTATGTTAATGTAAATAATTTGGCCACAAAAAATACACCTCCAAAATTGTCTTTATTTTGGGGTGCATGTCAAATTATTCAATCGAATAAATTAGTAGCCCATTTTTAAATACTATCTTACCGTTCAGGTTCTTTAATTTTACCCTTTTCTTCGCGATACCAATTTTCCCAAGCTTGGGGAGTATCCAGTTGATTCATGTCTAGCTGAGCATTGTTGACTAAATCTTCCAGCAATAAACTAATAATTTCATTATGTTTGCACACCAGAATTGGCACAATATCCTTCATCCGAAAACTGCGATCATTATTGATAAAGGCATTCAATTCTGTGACATGATGATCCAAATCGTACTGAGAAATAATTTCTAAGTCATCGTCTTTAAAATGATGTACGTAAAATGTTAAAAATGCTTCAACTGATTTTTCACTATATTGAGTATCCAAAATCAATCTCCTCCTATATAAACTCCACATTCCATGATGACACGAAACAGGTCAATTGTAAAATTAATTTGTTGTTTTCTTTTTTAAGAGGGCACTAATGAAGACGATGAGTGCCATGATAATAGCAATCACAATTTGTAATCCATACGTTCCCTGCAGCAAATTTTTAGAAAAATGTGGGACAAGACTGTTGAAAAATAATGCCGAACCTGAAAAACCCAGACTGGTAATAGCTGAAAAACAACCCATCACCAGCGGATAATGTTTGGCGGTCGCCAGATTTGATAACAAGTACGGTACTGTCATCAATGTCGTAGCACTGGCGCTGCCGATGAAAAAGGTTGCCAGAGTGATACTGATAACGGTGTGCCAATTCAATAAAAGCAGACCTCCAAGCGCCACCAGACTAAAACTAACCACCAGCAGATATTGTTTGAACCATTTGCGCAACCAGCGGATGATTAAGCCCATGATAATCGCGGCCAATCCATCAAGCATCATAATTTTCCCTGTTAAAGCCGGCGAACCTAAGTGATAATGTTGTACATAAAGTGCATTTTTATTGTACAAAACTGCTTCGAGGCCAACCATGACACTTGCCAAAATGAGATAGTAAATAATGTGTCCAAATTGGGTCTGTTGGACAGTCTGGGTCGTTTGTTCGTCTGATTTCTGGTCAGGCCGCTTGTTGGGAATTACCAGGCTGACAACAACCAAAGCAATTAAGGCTAAGAAAAATAAGTAGTACGTGTGTAACCAACTACCAGCCGCCAACAAGCCGCTGCCAAAAACGAGCAGCATCGACGTTCCATTTTCGAGTGCCACGACATTACCCAGCATCGTAGCCAAACGTTCACCGCTAAAAGTATAAGCTTGTAAACTAGGTAAAATGGTCGTGATGCCACCGGTCCCTAGGCCCGCTAGGAAGCCCCAAACTAATAATTGATTAACCGAATGGTGAAATAGTAACGGCAATAAACCGCCTAAACTCAGAATACCGACACTAATCATGGCAATTTTTTTGAATGTCCAGTGATCTAGTAATTTACCAACCACTAAAGCTGAAATGACCGCTGCTGAATCCCCGATCGTGGCGATTGATTCAACGGCCGTTTTATTGGCATGCGGGAAAGCTTGCGCAATGACGCCAATGGCTGGTGCTGTTGATGAGGACAAACGCGCGATAATTGCTAACGCGATGATACCGATCAAAAGTAATCTAGTTTTCTTATTTAACATTGAATAACCCTCAATATTCAAATTCATTTAGTTCAATTTTATAATAGAAACTAGTGTTTGGCTAGTTCTATAAGCTAGTAGTAAAATTAATCCAATGATTGATAAAAAGGAGTAATGAAAATGAATTTTGACCAAGTGCATCAACGACATAATACTTATAGTATCAAATGGGACGGGGCGCAGGATGTTTATCAAAATCCGGAAGTCATTCCGATGTGGATTGCGGATATGGATTTTCAGTCGCCTAAGCCGATCATTGAAGCTGTGCAAAAGCAAGTTGCGCAAGGTATCTATGGTTATACTGTGGAGCCAGGGATGACGGAGATTCCTAGCGTAATTGCGCAGTGGCTGCAGCAACGCAATGCTTGGCAGATTGTGCCCGAAAATCTAGGTTACAGTGCGGGTGTGGTTAATGGGTTGTCCATGGCGATTCGTGGTCTGACCAAGGAGGGTGACGCGATTATTACCCAAACACCACTCTATGGCCATTTCAAGCTTGCGATTGAAGCAAGTAAGCGGCAGTTAATTACCAATCCGTTAATGAAAACCGCGCAAGGTTATCAAATTGACTGGGTCGATTTGGAAACCAAAATTCAAACTCATCATGTTAAAATGGCGATTTTATGTAATCCGCATAATCCGACGGGGCGTGTTTGGACGCCTGCAGAATTGCGACATTTTGTCCAAATTTGTCAAAAATATCAAGTGATTATTTTATCTGATGATATTCATAGTGACTTGATTCTGCCGGGCAATCACTATTCGCCCTTGGCAACGGTCTGTCCAGAATATCAAGATCATATGATTACCTTTAAGTCACCGTCCAAAACCTTTAATTTGGCAGGGTTCCAATTTGCCTACTACTACACCACTAATGAAGCTTATCAAACGGCAATGCAACAAGCAGCCAGCTATGCTTCTAACCCTGATTTGCCAACGACTTTAGCATTGCCAGCACTTAAAGCCGCGTATCAAGCAGGACAACCTTGGTTAGATGAATTATTGATTTATTTAGCTGATAATTTGCAATTTTTGACTGACCAAATCGAATCGCAAACGAAAGCGCAAGTTACGCGCAGTCAAGCCACCTATTTAGCTTGGATTGATGTCAGTTATTTGAAAGTTTCTGAAGAACAGTTACAAATGGCGTTAGATCAAGGTGGCGTGGGGGTGCAAACCAATGAAGAATTTGATTTAACGGCACAAGATGGTCTGTTTATTCGATTAAATTTTGCCACCCCGAGAACTATTCTAGAAGAAGGAATCCAGCGTTTAATTAAAGTATTACAAGATTTAGATCAAGCTTAATTTTTTGTTTGACAGTGTTCACAAATGCCTAGAACTTCGACATGATAAGAGTCGATCTGGGCATTTTTGAGTTGGTCTAAGGCTTTGTGAAAATCAGGCAGCGGAATTTCGGTTGCTCGTCCGCAAAGTTGACAGATAAAGTGACTGTGTTCCTTGGTGGTAAAGTCACATTGAAATTTGACACGTAAACCGTTATTAAACATTTTGGTTTCGACAATATCTAAATGTTGCATTTCTTTGACATTGCGGTAAATTGTTTCGTGGCTCATTGTGGGATAAGTAGCTCGCAAATGCTGATCCAATTGGGACAACGCAATGTAATAATTGCTGTATTGGACCAAATATGCTAATAAACTCCGGCGCTGTTTGGTGAGTTTGAAGTGATGTGTTTGTAAAATTTGGAATGCTAATTGTAGTTGATCCATGGTTTTCTCCTGACTGCAAAACGGTACTTGTTATTGTAGCATATCCAGCTAAGGGAGCAGGATAGACGCTATGTTGAAAATATGTTATTCTTTAAAAAGTAATTGTTACTATTTAGATGCTAAACAAATAACTGATTGCCAATAACTAAGGGAGAATTGCAGATGAGGTTCAACAAAGCTTGGTGGTGTAGTCTACTTTTCGGTGCAGTCTTGCTCATGATAACAGGTTGTCAAAACCAGACGCGAATGCAACATAAGCCATCTCAGATTCGAATTGTCACTTCCACGCCGACTTATGCGCGGATGGCCCGCCAAATTGTGGGGGATCATGGCAGTGTACAGGCCGTGATGAATAATCCTAACGCTGATCCCCATGACTTTGAACCGACAGTGAAAAATGCTAAGCAAGTGGCCGGCGCCCAATTCGCCATTTATAACGGTTTGGGTTATGACGACTGGATGACTAAATTGTTGGCTGATAATGAGCACACGAAGCAACTCAATGTGGGTCGATTACTCAAGAAAAAAAGGGGTGCCAACCCTCATTTGTGGTACGATAGCCATACTTTGGCCAAAACAGCTAATGCTTTGACGGCTGATTTGAGCCGGCAATATCCGCAATATCGTAAGAATTTTAATCGGAATCGGAATCGTTATTTGCAGACATTAGAGCCGTTGCAAACGCTCATTTATCGGATTAAGCAGCAACGTTCGCAAAAATTGGTCGCGATTAGTGAGCCGGTTTTTGACTATTCTTTAAAAGAAATGGGCTATCAAATTGCTAATCCGCAGTTTGCCAAAGCGATCGAGGAGGGTTCTGATCCGACACCGCAAGATATTACGCATTTGCAAAACTTGATTAAACAGCGCAAAATTGCTTTCTTCGTTGTTAATCAGCAAGAAAGCAGTCCGGTGATTGATAATTTGAGTGACTTGGCACAAAAACATCAAATTCCCTTGCTGAAAGTTACTGAAACGCAGCCGGCGAATCAAAGCTATGTGCAATGGTTAACCAAATATTACCGAGCAATTTTGAAAATTGAGGCGACACATGAATAAAATTTTGATCCAAGCAACTGATTTAAGTATGAAATTTGAGCAAAAAATTATTTTTCAAAAACTTTCGTTTGCGATTCGGCAAGGGGATTTTTTTTGTATTCTGGGTCCCAACGGTTCGGGCAAAACGACGTTATTACGCATTATTTTACAACAATTAACGCCAACGAGTGGAACGCTCAAGTCGGTGGTGTCATTGCGGCAAATGGGTTATGTCCCGCAATTTCGCAATCTGGATGCCGATTATCCTTTATCAGCGAAGGCCTTTGTGGCGTTAAAATTAAGTCATTCTTTACGACCATGGTTGAATCGACAAGAAAAAGACCGAGTTCAACAGGCTTTAGCGAAGACACATTTGACTGCCAAGCAAAATTTACGTTTAGGACAAATGTCGGGTGGCGAAAAGCAGCATAGTTATTTAGCACAAGCCATTGTCGATCAACCACAATTACTGATTTTGGATGAACCGACAGCCAGCTTAGATGAACAAGCCAAATTTGAGGTGATGGACGTGGTACAAGAGTTGAACCAACAAGGAACCACGGTTATTTTTATTACGCATGATCCTGAATTATTGCAACGTTATGGAAACAGCCAGCGTTTAATTTTGCCAGGAGGAAATAATTAATGTTGAGTTATGAATTTATGCAAAATGCTTTTATTACAGCTACGGTCATTTCCATCTTGTGTGGGATTATCGGGGTGTTTGTGACGGCTCGACGGCTGTCGTTTTTGACGCATACCATGTCCGAAATTGGTTTTTCAGGTGCCAGTTTTGGCTTGTGGGTTGGTTGGTCGCCCTTAAATGGAATGTTATTTTTTACCTTTATTAGTTCCTTAATTGCGGGTTTGTTTAATCGTAATCGACCGTTGAAAGGTACCGTTATCAGCTTGATCTCAGCCTTTTTTATGGGCTTAGGCGTCTTATTTTTGTCCATTTCCAAAGCCAGCGCTTCATATGCGACAAATATTTTATTTGGCAGTATTGTTGGGATCAGTCGCCACGATGTGTTGCAAATTCTCGGCATTGCAGCACTTGTTTTAATGATTTTATTTTTGCTGTACCGACATTTGAAGTTTGATTTTTTTGATGCAGTCGGTGCTCAAACGAGTATGCGCTATAATTGGGCCATTAATCTGATTTTTTTAGTGATGATGGCTTTAACGATTAGTATCGTGTCACAAATTGTTGGGTCGTTGTTAGTGTTTGCTTTGTTGACTTTACCAGCCGCCACTGCGCAATTTTTTGGCAAATCAGTGCATAGTTTAATCAGCTTTAGTATCGTGTTTGCGTTAATTGGGACTTGGTTGGGCTTATTTTTAGGCTATATCACGAATTTGCCGGTGACATTTTTTATCACCACAATTGAAACAATTTTGTATTTATTAGCCATTGGCTACCAAAAATTAGCACGACACTTTTAGTCGGCGTGAGCGTTGTGCCGCTTCCAAAAATGCATCAGCAAGTAAATTGGAACGCCAATGAATAAAGCGCCTAACCCGGCTAATAATTTGGCGGTGCTAACTTTACTCAATAACCAACAGCTGACTACAATGGCAATGAGAGGAATTACTGGTCCACCCCAGAGGTGAAATTGCTGGGGATGTAACGTTTTAGTTTTTTGAAAAACAAGCACAGCTAAACAGGTCGGCAAATATTGTGCGAAGCGTGACACCGCGCTAATTTGAGCTAAGGCACTGAAATTGCCGAACCACATGATGATTAAGGATAAACCGGTGCTGACCAGAATGGCCATAAACGGTGCATGATATTGATTACGCCAGTTTAAAATTTGCGGTAAATGCTGATGTGCTGCTAAGGCTACGGCAGCACGTGGCGTGACAAAACTAGAAGTGACGAGCAGACCGGCCATTGATAAAAGGGTTCCTAAACCCACTAAATTATAACCCGTGCGCCCTGCAATTTGGGTGAAACTAGCTTGAACGGGTACCTTGGTGATGCCTAGGGTTTTGCCCAAAGTACCGGCTGCTACAATTTGAATTAACAAATAAAGGCTTGCAACGCTGCCGATGACGAGAATAATGGCGCGGGGCAAGTTTTTTTGAACATGGCGCATTTCTCCAGCCGCTAAGACCATACTTTCAAAACCAGTAAAAGCATAAAACATTGTGAGAGCAGCTTGATTGAAGTTGGTTTGAACTACTTTTTGACTGAATGGTAAGGCGTTAATGCGATTGGGATGAATGAAAAACAGACCAATCACAATAAAAAGTATAAGCGGCGTTAATTTAGCGATCGAAGTTAAGTTAATCAACCATTTAGAAATTTGCACGCCACCAATATTCAGGAATGCGAGGAAAATTAGCAGAGCTGAGACGATCCAATTTTGATAAGGTGCCAAGTTTGGAAATAGATTCACAAGTTCTGTTTTCAAGGCAGCACTCATGGTTGCTTGGGCGATGATACAAATTGCCCAGGTTACAAAACCGACTTCAAAGCCGACAAAATTGCCAAAAGCACTTTGAGCGTACAAATATGCCCCACCGTCTTCCTTAAAATATGACGCCGCTTGTGCAAAACAAAAGGCAATGCTGGTGACCAAGCCAGCATCGAAAATAATAATGCCAAAACTGCCATTGCCCACTAATTTAGCTATTTGATTCGGCAATAAAAAAATACCCGAACCAATAATACCGTTTAAACCTAGTAAAATAATGCTGATGAATCCTAACTTTTTCTTATGCATTGATAATTTCCTCTTAATGATATTGTAGCTAGCCACCAAAAATCTGTAAATTGATTGAACCTTTTTGTGAAAAAGATCCTCAAAATGATGTTAAGATTATAGAGAAATTTTTCATCAATTGTATTAAAATAATATTTGTACAAGATTGTGATTTTATTGGCAACTTTTTGACAAAATCGATAAAGGAATTTCAGATTATGGAGAAAAAAAGAAGCGCTCATCCTATTCGTAAACGACATTTTCAAACTTCTATCATGCCTAAATTATCTTCTAAAACTTTAGTTTCACAACCCACGAAAACTCCCAAACAACATATTCCCAGCGCTCAAAGTATTTATCGTACATCTAATTTGATTTACAGTGCCGATTATCAGGTAGATCAAATCAAGGTTGCCCAGCAAGTTTATGTTAATTTGACCAAACTAGGTTGGAGTTTGAATGCGATTGCGGGTGTGCTGGGGAATATGGCCGTCGAAAGTCAATTGCGCGTGGATTTTCAAGGGCATGGTTACGGTCTATTGTCGTGGCCTGTCAAAGAGTTAGCAACTTGGTGTCAAGAATCTAGTCTGAATTATCAAAATGTGTTGGGACAATGTACTTATTTAAATGAAGAATTAACCAAGGATATCCACTTTCAAGAGACGGAACATTTTCAAATTAATGGCTTACAATATTTGCAAAGTCAGGCGCGGCCGCAAATTTTGGCGGAAGTGTTTGCACAAAATTATGCGCATTTAAATGCGAAAGTGCAGTTACAACGCGGTACGCAGGCTCAGTTTTGGTACCATTTTTTGCAAGATCCTACCAAAAATTTGGCACAACCAGCGCGTCAATATACGTTGCAGCATACGACGCCGATTAGACTGCAGCCGAAGTTGACAGGGATGATTATTGGTCAATATGCAGCTGGTGAAAAAGTGACATATATGACGACGCAAAAAATCCAGGGACAAACTTGGTTGATGTATTATAATGCTTGTGGGCAAAGTTGTTATCTTGCGGTACCAGATGGTGCTGCGGATAATCAAGAGTTAACGCCACAAAAAGTTAATACGACACAACAATATCTATTGCAAAATGATACTTTAGTTTATGAGATGCCCGATCCGAAGAGTGTGACAGTGGGGACGTTAACTTCTGGTAAAGTGATTACTTATGAACAACGCGTGACTAATGATTGGGGCGTTTGGCTGGCTTATCGGGCTGCGTCACAGCAGTTGCGTTATTTTTTGATTGAAAATGCTGATAAAAAGGCTCGTTTGTTGGATAATCAATATGAAATCACGTACCCGATGCCTGTATATAGTCGGCCAGATCATCATTTTGAAACGATTGGTCAATTACCGGCAGAAACGACCATTACCTATCAACGCCGGTTTTATCAGAATTCGTGCTGGTGGTTAGAATATCAAAGTGCGTCAGGGCAATTGTGTTATCTGATGGTGGCACATGATCAATCTGAACCGGCTGACCAAACATACGTAGTGTCTAGTTTGACAAGTATTCGCTTAACGCCCAGTTTGCAGGGAAAAATTATTGGTCACTATAATCCCGGAGAGACGGTTCATTATTTTAAACAATTACATGTCGAAGGTTATGCTTGGTTGGCATTACGAACTTCAACAGAAGCAGTCCATTATATTGCAAAACTCAATTAAAAAGCCCGAACTTTGAGTTCGGGCTTTTTTATACTATTTAAATAGTAGAAATAAATAATTATTCTGGAATTGTGACCAGATGTTCGCAAGAATGATGAGTTAACAAGTCCACAACATCATCTAAACTGATATCAACCATATTTTTTACAGCCATATTGGTGTAAAAGCCGATATGTGGCGTAATAATCACATTGTCCATCGCCTGTAAAATTTTTAGTTGATCACTAGGAAGTTCTTTATTACGCAAATCAAAATTGAAGAAATTTTCTTCACCGGTTAAAGTATCCAAAGCTGCCCCCGCCAGTTTTTGTTGTTGAAGGGCAGCAATTAAAGCGGCAGTATCGACAACGGGTCCGCGACATTCATTGATTAAATAGGCAGTTGGTTTCATCAAGTCTAACGCTTGTTCGTCGATCAAATTTTCGGATGTAGGATTCAAATCCACATGCAAGCAGATGACATCAGCTTGTTGCAAAACTTCTTGTTTGGACATGAAAGTCAAAATATCATTCAATTGGGAATTAGGTTTGGTGTCATAAGCGATCACTTTAGCACCCAATGCGTGGAATAGTTGTGCCGTGGTGCCACCAATCCGTCCTGCACCAATGATCCCAATCGTCAAGGTATGAACTTCTAATCCTTGTAAACCAGCCCAACGATAATCTTGTTGACGGACACGTTGATCGAATAATTCTTGTTTGCGAATTAACCGCATAGTATGGGTCAAAGTTAATTCAGCCACCGAGCGAGGTGAATATGCGGGAACATTGCTAATTTGTAAGTGATGCTGGGCAGCTAATTTCAAATCAATCACATCGTAACCAGCTGTGCGAGTCGTAATTTGTTTGATACCCATTTGTTCCAAAATGGGATAAACTTCGGGCTCAATTTGCCGCCGTTGTTGGATAACAATGCCGTCATATCCTTGCAATTGATCAACGGTTTGTATGGTTAATTCGATTTCTGTTGTGTCGACTTGTATTTCTGGGTGCGCTTGTTTCCATTCGGTGAAAGCTGCCTGTTCGTCATCGCGCACGCTTAAAGCTAAAATTTTCATTGTTATTGCTCCTTTTTTGCACGTTGTTGTGCAACATATTTTGTGAGATTAGACATACCTTGTTGAATATTGTCAAAACTTGTGGCGTAACTAAAACGTAAGTGGTGCTGACCACCGGGACCAAAATAAGATCCGGGAACAGCAGCAACTAAGCCGTTTTTAGCTAAGTCATAAGCAAATTCAACATCATCTTGTTGAAGATCTGGCGCAATTTTGGCAAAAACGTAAAAAGCTCCTTTAGGACTGGCGCAACTAAAACCTAAATCATTTAAATGTTCTACGATATAATCACGCCGGCGTTGATATTCTTGTTTCATCGGTAAGGCATCGTCAGGACCATTAGCTAAAGCTTCTTGGGCAGCATCTTGGATCATGGTTGGGGTGCTTGTGATAGTAAATTGATGAATCTTACTGAGTTCGTCGGTAATAGCTTTGGGAGCAGCCATGATGCCAATTCGCCAGCCGGTCATTGCATGTGATTTGGAGAGCCCAGTAATCAAAATAGTTTGATCGGGCAATTCATTAACCAAGGAAGCATGTGGTTGATCATAATTTAATTCACTATAAATTTCGTCGCATAATACAAAAATTGGTTGATCTTTGATTACTCTGGCTAATGCGTGTAATTCAGCTTGTGAGTAAGTGACACCGGTTGGATTAGACGGATAGTTCAAAATTAATAAGCGTACATCCGATCCTGCTTGTTCTAAAGCTGTCTGCAATAATTGCGGTGTTAATTTAAAACCTGTTTTTGAGGTATCCACTAAAATTGGTTGGCCACCAGCCAAGTTAACATCGTCGATATACAGGGGGAAGGTTGGTGTGGGAATAATTGCTTTGTCACCGGGGTTGAGCACGGATAAGATTGCAGTATAAATCCCCTCAGAAGCGCCTTCAGTAATAATAATTTCGTTAGGATTAAAGTGCTGCTGATATTTATTAGCCAAAAACTGACACGTGGCTTGCTTCAAAGCTGGCGTCCCGTTGGAAGGAGCGTAATGGGAACGATTATGCTCGATACTTGTCGTGGCAGCTTGCTTGATATGTTCGGGCGTATTGAAATCCGGTTCGCCCACGGTGAAATTAACAATGTGGGGAATTGTTTTGGCAAAAGTAGAAAAGGTTAAAATTGGTGAAGTCTTCACTTTCGCCAGCCTTTTGTTTAAATATTGCGTCATATCTGTCATAATAAAACTTCCTTTCTGACTTTAAAATCAAATAAAAAACCCAGCAGTTAAATTTTCACTGCTGGGCTCAAAGGTTTGATTTGGTAAGTTAGCCTTGCAGTTTTGATTTTCCTGCAAGGTGTAAGGGCAATTAAATAGACCTTTACTTCTTGCGGGTACAAACAGTTTCGTGTTTGCACTCGCTTAAAGTTGGTGCAAACACTACCTAAAGAAATAAAAGCTATAATACCAAGTATTCAACTGTGAACAGGTCAATGACATCATCATCAGAACTCCTATCTAGTTTGAATAATTTAAATTTAGTATAATTTGACGTTGCTGTCAAGTTGAAATTAATTTAATTTTAATTTGACTGGTTGGAATTTTATGGAGTATATAGAAGAAATCCAAATTTTTTGTTAGGAAAAGTGATTTTGAAGCGAAAATTGATTTGACAGACGCTAAAAATTAATCTATTCTAAACATTAAATTTTGATTAGAGGAATGGTGGACAATGTCAATTTGGAAAAAAATGACCCAAAAAGCAGATATTCAACAATACCTACAAGCTGATCAACAGTTTCAAAAAACCATGTCGGCCAAAGAATTAATGGCTTTGGGCATTGGTGCAGTGATTGGCACGGGAATTTTTATTATGCCAGGAACGGTGGCGGCGACGGTGAGTGGTCCGGCAGTCATCTTGAGTTTTTTGTTGGCAGCAATTGTTTGTGCGACGGCGGCAATGTGTTATGCCGAATTTGCTTCGTCGTTGCCAGTCGCGGGTAGTGCATACTCTTATGGCAATATTATTTTTGGTCAGTTTATTGGTTGGGTGATCGGTTGGGCGCTCATTTTGGAATATATGTTAGCGGTGGCGACCGTTTCAGTCGGTTTTTCTGCATACTTCAGTTCTTTTTTGCGAGGCTTTGGCATCAAATTGCCGCAAGCGATCTCAGGTGCTTATGATCCCAGTCACGGGACGTATGTTAATTTGGTTGCAATTGTGGTAGTTCTGTTGATTGCTTTGATGTTGTCGCGGGGCATGAGTACATCAATGAAAATTAATGATTGGATGGTAATCATTAAAATTGCTATTATTGTGTTGTTTGTGGTGGTTGGCTGCTTTTATGTCAAGCCCAAAAATTGGTCACCATTCTTGCCGTTTGGTTGGAAAGGAATTCAGGCCGGAGCTTCAACGGTATTCTTTGCTTATCTAGGTTTTGATGCGGTTTCGTCGTCAGCACCTGAAGTTAAAAATCCACAGCGCAACTTACCGATCGGCATTATTGGCACATTAGTGGTTGCCACGATTTTGTATATGGCAGTGTCCACGGTCTTGACGGGCATGATGCCGTATACCAAATTAAATGTGGCGGATCCCGTATCGTACGCACTGCAATTTTTCCATTTGAACGGAGTGGCCGGGATTATTTCCATTGGCGCCATGGCAGGCATGTTCACGATGATGGTCACAATGATTTATAGTAGTTCGCGATTGGTATATGCGATCGGTCGTGACGGTTTGCTGCCCAAATTTTTAGGTCGTGTGAATGACAAGCATTTGCCCAACCATAGTTTGTTGGTGATCACAATTATTATTGCTGTGATGGGCGGTTTGGTTGATTTAAATCATTTGGCTGAATTAGTTAATATTGGAACGTTAATTGCGTTTGCGTTTGTTTCAATTGGTGTGCTTCCCTTGCGTAAGCGCCAAGATATTCCAAATAAAGGTTTCAAAGTGCCGCTATATCCAATTTTACCCATCATTTCGTTGCTATTATGTCTGTATCTGATGACAACTTTGAAGATGATTACATGGATTTCATCATTAATCTGGTTTGCCATCGGGGTGGTTATTTATCTGGTGTACGGCATTCGTCACGCCGGTCAAAATCTTGAATAATATGTAAAAAATTAGTCATTTGCCCAAAGAGGTAGACGACTATTTTTATAATTTTTTGTGATGCTTCAAAAGTAGCAATAACCAAATGGAGCTTAATACAATGATTAAAATAATAATAAGCCAGGCACTGTGCATTTTGGAAAAAGGCAAGTCCACATTCATTCCGTAAAATCCGGTGATTACAGTTGGAATTGTCAAGGTTAACGACCAAACTGTCAATAATTTCATCGTGCTGTTCAAGTTGTTGTTGGCGATCACATTGAAAGTGTTAGAAATTTGTTCCACCACGCCCAGCTCGGTTTCGACCATTTGTTGGACCTGTTGGCCCTCAACTAAAGCATCAATCAAAGCGGCATTAATAGTTTTAGTAGCCGCGATATGTTTCACAAATTGTGTTTGAGGCAGATGTTTGATGACGCTGACATCTAAAGCAATTCCGCTGTAAAACAAGCTGAGACTTTGTTGCAAAAAAGAAAGTGAAATCAAATCTGTATTTTTAATTTTTTGCCGTAAAGCTTGCGCTAATTGATTGCGTTTTTGTGTAAATTTGTGAATGATAGGCACAAAACTATCCATTAATTTTAAGATGATATTCAAAATCAGTTGCTGCGGTTCTAGTTGTGGTTTATTGGTGGCAACTTGTTGGATTAATTGCTCAAAAAATAAACTGTTGCTTTGATTGAAGGTAAACAGGTTATCTTGGAATAAAAGTAAGCCAATCGGCTGAGTGTCATATTGTAGATCTTTAGCTTTCAGCAAATTAGGAATTTGGATAATGAGCAATTGCGTGTGCGAGAGTGGGTCGTAATCGTAGTTGGGATTTTCGTCCAAATCCGTTACGTATTTGATGATATCTGGTTTAATTTGATAAGTATTTTGTAATTCTTGCAGATCGTCAGCGTCCAGATGTTTGGTCGCTACCAGGTTCAAATTGTCTGTTAAAACAGTGGTTTGAATCATTAGTTTTACCTCAGTTCTAAGCCTGAAAAAGCCTTATATCATTTGTAATCATCATCATACTCCAAATTTGGAACTGTGCAAAATGCTAAATGTGATAGTAATAACGAAAAACAGCTTATGATTGAGGGATCACAAGCTGTTAGCGAGGGTATAAGTGATGTTGGATTGATAATCTTGGGAAATTAAATCAGCACTTGGATTAATTTTGACAGTCAAGCCTGTTTGATTTTGGCGATCAAGCTTCCATTGATAAGAATCACCATTAACGGTTTGCTTACTGTGTTCGAGAGGATAGGCTTGGTTGGTAATAATATTTTGGTTCAAAGCCAAACTAATTTGATCCGTAGCTTCATTTTGACCAGTGTCGCTTTGATAAGTGAAGGAATCGGCTTTGACAGAAACCTGCCAGTTTTTTCCTTGGAGTTCGCTGTTGCGCAAATCTTCGACTTCGACGATTTGTTTGTTCGGTGCATTCGGTTTGTAATCTTGGACTTGGTCCGAGCTATCCAAAATGATCGGACCAAAAGTCAAATTGTCGGGAATTTCCTTGAAATAAACTAAATTAGCCACTTGCGGTGTGTATTCAATGACGCTCTGCGGATGATTAGGGTTGTTATTCTGATACGAATTAATCAATTGCTCGGAAGTGTGGGTGTTAGAATTGAGATCATTTTGCCACTTACCGGTTGTACCTGACCAAGCATTGTTATCGCTAACTGTGCCACTAGTCAACGCTGTCAAACTGGTTTGGTCGTTAGGTTCAAAATGATTGTTTGGACCGAGTTTTAGCTTGTTCAGTTGATTCGTCTCTGCAAAAAAGTTGTGGGTGCTAGCATTTGCATTCATTTGGAGCTGGCTGAGGTCTAGCTTAGTTAAGTTGGCATTATGGCTGCTAAAATTGTCGAAGTTGGTTACATTTCGTGTCATGGCAAAATTGGTGGGCAAAGTCAATTGTGATAGCCCAGTATTTTGAAACATATTGGCTAAATTTTGCGCATTATTGAATTGTAAATTGCCTAAACCAATGATGGTCGTCAAGTGGTCATCATTCATAAAAAAGCCAGAAAAGTCAGTGCTAGAGTGGGTGTCCAAATCTGCTGGTAAAGTTACGTTAGTTAAATTGAACATGTTTTTGAGGAAATCTTGGGTGTTGTTTAAAGTCACCTTGGTACCGAAATGCACATTCGTGATGTTGTTAGCTTGTGTTGTCCAAGGTGCTGTTCCGGTGTATTGACCGATAGCGCTATTGCGAATATATAATTGATTATCCTTGGTGTACCACCAATTTTTTGGACTTAAAACGTTCGCGTTAGCTATTGGTGATTTTAACTCCGTTCCATTAACACTTGTGGTGGCTTGGTTACTAATGTTGTAGTAATTAGCGTTAGGATCAAAATCAGGATCCGTGACTTGAGTGGGATTAATCGTGCTAGGTGTTAGTGAGGTTACATCGGTGTCGGTTTTTAAACGACCGTAAATTTTTAAAACGTATTTGTTATTGTAAAAATAGTTAGCCGCAGTTTCATTTGTTTGTTTTAAAGCAGCGGTATTCACGGTAGCAGTAATTGTGTTATCAGCACCAAAATTCAATTGAAAAAGTCGATCTGCGCCGGAAACAGTGTGGTCATTTTGATCTACCACGCGGGTATTTTGGTGGTCAATGTCAAGATTGGCATTAATCTTATCAGTGATTGTAAAAGTGCTGTAAGGACGGCCAACTTTTTCCAGCGGCGCAATGTCTTGCTGGACGGTGAATAATGCATTATATGGTGCATTAAACTCGGTCGCATTTTTTCCTGCTTTTTTCGGATTAGTTGGCGTATATGAAAAAATATTTTGATCAGTGTAGTTAATTCCAACCGTGGCATTTTTGGAGCCGATGCTGGGATCGTCGAATCCATATTCAAATGCCTCGTTGGTGTCACTAGCAAACCGCATAGTAAATTGGGTATCCATATTTCCAGCTTTGTCAGTGCTTAGGAATTGATAAGTGTCACCTGTTTGTTTGAATCCAATTTCGTTGGATGCTGCACCTTGATACTGATAATAAATCGTGTCATTATTTGGTGTTAAATCCGGCGTAACCGTTAATAGTTTGGCTTTATTAATGCCGGTGAAATTCCAATAACCTTTGACAGTTACGCGATTTTTGGTGCCAGCTTCATAAAAGGTAATTTGATTATGAGCAGCCCAACCGCTACCACGTGACCGCAAATGAAGGTTCAAAAAATCATCTTTGTTGATTCCCACGGCACCATAACGTTCAGAACTAGTACCCGGCAAATGAAAAGTGGAATGGACTTGCATATCTAAATTTTTGCCGTTATAAGTACCCACATTTTTATAGATAACGGTGACACCTAAATCAGTGGCGTTGTTTTCTGCGGACAGCTTTAAATATCGATGTCCTTTCATGTGTGGGTCGTTAAAATCAGTCGTGATCTCGCCCTTGGTGTTGGCATCATAAACAAAAGAATCAATGGTGGGTTCAGCGCTAAAATGTGGACGAAAGGTGTAATCTTGATCGCTGACGGTCACACCTGCATCAGAAACCGGATGTGCCGCGGCCAACTGATCAATACTTTGAAAATTATCAGGTAAGGCCGGCAAAATTTCGTCATCATCTAAAATTGCTGAAGGATCATCTGATCCTAAAATATCGGCTTTTACGGTTGGAAGATAGACAATACATAAGATTATCAGAGCAATAAGGCTCAAAGCGGGGGATAAATTAATTTTAAATCGGGTCACACCCTGCATAAGAAAACTCCCTTTATTGATTGGTAAAGTTATACTAATATAAAAAGAATTGTAATTATAATATTAAGCTCATGAAATTATAAGAAAAAGTCTGAACACTAATCTCAAAGAGATTAGCGTCCAGACTTTTGGTTAAGACCAATTTAGTTTAAGAATCGATATCGTTGGGAGTCACTTTGGTGCGACCAGCGGCTGCGGCCTTTTGAATGGCACGAATGATATCACTATCGCTCGCGGCTTTTTCTTGAATGCCTTGGGCACTTAACTCTTGCCGTGCTTTTTGAATGTCACTGTCAGTGATTGCTTTGCCGTTGGCTGTCTTATTCTTGACGACGTCAGTTTCACCTGGCGCTCCCGTCACGTTTGCGGTATCGCTATTTTTTGGATTATTGTTGGTTTGTTGGTTGCTTGGATTGCTGTTACTGTTATTATTTTTACCCGGTAAATTTTGTGAACTGCTGAGCAGAATTTCGACCGCCTGTTGATATAAGTCACCATAATATTTTTGATGGAAAGTATCGTCTTTCACCAATTGCACGGTCTGTTGGTAAGCACTTTGATAATTATTTTGGTCGTTAGCTTGATCAATTTGCTCTAATTTAGCATGAAAATCGTCACGCTTTTTCAACACTGTTTTGACAATTTTGAGCTGCTTATTAGCAAATTTGGTTAAATCTGATGACCCGTTTTCAACTTTTTTAGCAGAATTTAACGAATTTTTGGCGTCAGCAAAATGATATTTTTGCATGAACATTTCAGCTCGCTTGAGATCGTGAGCCTGTCTTTGATAAGCATTAGCCTTTTTGTCACTGCTTTTAACGGCACTAGCGGATTGATAATATGCTTCGGCCGCTTGGAAATCGTGCTTGTCGGCGGCATTTTGGGCTTTGTCCATAATCGTCGTATAACTTTGATTTTGCTTGTTTTGACTGGATTGTGAGTTAGATTGACAACCAGTTAAAGTAAAAATGCCCGCCGTCAGTAAAACAATGGATAATAATTTTTTTTTCATTGATGAAAACCTCCGATGCCATTAGTATAACATGGTCGTTTGGGGGGATAACTTTGGTGCAACAAATTTCACAAAAATATAAAGTCTTTGTAAAATTCGCCATTAAAATCTGCGCGAAATAGTGATGGTTGGTATAATAAGAATAAGAATGCAACAATGGAGGACAAAAAATGGCGCAGGGACAGGCTGTGGTGCAATATTTAGATGCACAAATGAACGAGCTATTGCCAGCAGAACAGTTAATTGGGACAGTGGGGAGTGCAATTGAATATAAAATTCCCCAAATTGACGGCTATGTTTACTTTATGAAAATTGAAAGAACTGCAGAAGAAGGACAGCCGCTGCTATTTACCGAGGATCAAGTTCAACAAATTGAATTGCGTTATCAAACTAAGGCTCAATATCAAGAAATGGTTGCTTGGTCCGATCAACAAACTAAAGATCATGATCGTTTGCGGATTCGAGGTCAAGCAGGACAAGAGATTCCAATCGTTAACGCTATGAATCAGCCGCAATCGGATACCTTGATGTCTGGACTTTACTTGCAATTTTATCAACAAAAAAAATTATCCCAAACGACTTTGTATAATGTCGGTGTTGATCAATGGGTCCGCGCAGAGGATGTACAGTTTGATTTGGAACAAAACAATGATGATAGTTATGGTCCGCTGACTACGGCCATTGCGGCTACTGCTCAAGTTAGCATTCCTGAAGGTACCCAGGTGGCTTTGTGGCAAATTGACCAGCAGAATTTGACGGCGCAGAAGTTGCTGGATCAGTTATTAGATAATGGCAGTCAGATCACTATTGATCGGCAAATTCAAGTTAATCAAGATTTGTTTTATCACATTGTGGATAGTCAGTGGATTAAAGCTAAACGCGTCAATTTGATTTAAAAATTGATGTTGAAAATAAAAACACAATTTAGTTATCAAAAATTTAATTCGTGTTATAATGTGTATGTAAAAGAAAAAGCCAGCGCTGGTAACACTGACTTTTCCTAAGTAAGCTGCTTTAAAGGCAGTAGCATGGTTATAAAATTTTTAAAGTCATTCCATAACTATCCTAAAGTTGAATGGAACGGCTTTTTTGTTACTTGTGATTCATGATTGTGGCAACAAGTGTGCCAAAAGCAATCATAATCATCAATACTTGATAAGTATTCAAGTAATGCTGTGAGCCTTTCGTCAGATTTCTTCCGTATTCTCATACGCAAGCACCTCCTTGAGAACAAACAGCTACCGCCCATAAAACTTCTTACAAAATTAATTATAGCAAAAATCCAAATATTTATTTGAGTTAATTTCTTTTTTATTTCCACAAATCTATTCAAAAATTAAACATTATTGTTCAATTTCCGAACTTTCTCCTATACTTTTATTCGAAAATGCGTATAATAGATAAAATTATATTATTTACAGGAGGTTAGCGAAGTTAATGAACATGTCGTTACCATTAAGTGAAATTATTTTGCGGCTATTGCTGTCAGTGTTGTGTGCAGGTTTGATTGGCTATAATCGCCAACAGAAGAACCATTCAGCAGGAGTGCGGACGCATATTTTGGTGTGCGTTGGGGCTTGTATTATTGCCTTAATTCAAAAAGAGATTGGGTTTAATGCCCTGAATATGGCGGCCAAATATCCGCAGTATTCCGGCGTTTTACGTGCTGATGATGCGCGGTTGATTGCGCAAGTTGTCAGTGGTGTCGGTTTCTTGGGTGCTGGGACTATTTTGGTACAGCATCATGTGGTTCGTGGTTTGACCACGGCAGCTAGTTTGTGGACAGTAGCGGGCTTGGGCTTAGCGGCAGGTATGGGCAATTACGATATTGCGATTGCTGGGACGATTGTGATTTTTATTGTGCTTGGTTTTTTGAAGCGGGTCTTACACATTACACCAGTGAAAAAGATAATGATTGAATATCGTCACAAACGTGAAACTAAAGAATTTATTCAGGAGTACTTTAATCAGCATAAGATTACTGTTCGTGATGTGAACTTTAATGTTAGTCAGAGTGATCCAGAACATCGCGTTTATACGAACATTTATGAAATCGAAATTCCTAACAAAATGAATTATTCCGATATTATTGAGGATATTTCGATGAATCAAAATGTGATGTCGATTAAAATGATTAGTGTTTAATTTTTCTCAATTTAATTTGCGTTTTTAATGATTTACACTGGAAGTTTTGGAGTTGGATGTTTATAGTAGATAGTGTATAGTTAATTTATCTGATGTTCTTCGGGGAAAATTGATTTGTTGGGAGGCAATTCAGTTTAATAAGAGTTCATTCAACTAAGGGGAAAGTTATACATGAGTTTACACGACCGACGGGTGGAATACACTAAAAACGCGATCGAGACATCTTTAGTAGAGCTGTTGCAACATAGCGATTTGATGACAATTACTGTGAAACGGCTTTGTGAGAAAGCGGAAATAAATCGTTCTACTTTTTACATATACTACCGCAATACCAGTGAAGTTTTGGAAAATCTTGAACGTAAAATGGTTGGCAAAATTGAAGACTTTATTCAAAGTCAATTAATTAATAAAAATAGTGATCCATATACCCTGTATGATTACTACATGCGCTTTTTTAAGTATGTGCAGGAAAACGTCAAGGTTACAAAAATTTTAATCAATTCTAGTGTTTCTGAAAGTTTTGAGCACGATTTAACACGGTTAGCTGAAGAAATCAGTGAATTGCATGGTTCTAAACTGACGAATTTTCAATCCACTTATATTATTTTTGGGACACTAGCCGCTGTCAGAATGTGGTTCAAGGAAAATATGCAGACGCCAGTGGAAGAAATTAGTGCTGATTTAGCTAAGTTAACACGTTAATAGACAACTGCCTTCAAAGGCAGTTTTTTTGTACCTAAATTCAAAAATTGATTTTTTGATGGAAGAAGAATTTAGTTGTATGATGAACAGTGTATGGAGGTATTGTTAGGGGAGTGTGAAAATCATGATCAAGGAAAATAGGCGTGTGAGACGTACTAAGGGGAGTATCCAAAAAGAACTGATCATATTGTTACAAAAGCATCGCATTGAAGATATTTCAGTGACGCAACTATGCGACAGCGTGCCAATTAATCGTTCAACTTTTTATGCTCATTATGGTTCGACGATGGATGTTTTGTTGGAGATTGAACACGACATTATTAATTTGTGTAGCGATTATTTGTATTATTATCAATTGTCTGATGATTCTGAACAGGATAAATTGTTTAAGCTGTACATGGATGTGGTGAACTATGTCAAAGATAATGTAGAAACGGTGAAAGTTATGTTTCATGGCCCAGTCAGTCATAAATTTATTAATGATTTAGTTTATCTTTCGCGACAGAGGCATGTTTATACTCAAAGTTGTGGCAACGATTATCAAGAATTCTATACGATTGCGGGGATTATTTCTGTCATTCAGGTGTGGATTCATCGTGGATTAGATTTGTCACCACAACAAATCAGTGAAATTCTGTTGGATATGGGGCCAACTAAGTAAATTAATAGTTTGACAATTTTAAAGCTTGACTAATGATTATTTAGTTCAAGCTTTTTTAATAAAATGGTTTTGATTGTGATAAAATGTGTATGTTTCATAAATGGGATAAATTTACACTATTTTTTCCATTTCAATAAGAATTAAGGAGGTTTTTCAATGAGGAAATCAACATTACTTAGCGCTAGCATGGCTTTAACAGCTTTCTTGGCAGTAGCACCATTAGCGGTGCAACCAGTGAATGCTGCGCCCCATCAAGTTGCCAGCAAATCAGATGTCAAAACCAAAGCTGATGATAAGGCGTTGCTGGATAACTTTAAGAGTCATTTCTCTAATAGTGCAGTGACTTTTGCACCAAATTTTCAAGATTATCCGGATTATGATAGTTTGACAGATTCGACGAAGAATAATTTGATTCAGGATAATGGTCAGTTAAAGGGTTTTGCCCGTTATTTTTATAATGGTGATCTTGGTCAACAAGACGCCAAGGCACTCAAGGACATGAGTGATGATTATGACGTTAAAACAACGATTTTAGAGTCTGACGAAAAAACGCCAACAGATTGGGATACAATTAAGAATCAAGAGGGGACTTATTATGCCCAAATTGAATTGACTGCTAAAGCTGATTCCGATCAAAAGACAGATATTTTATTGAAGTTCCGCATCAAAAAGACGCAAAGTAATCTGAATGCTACTCCTCAAGAAAAAATTGATGCTTTTCGTAATAATTTTTCTAAGAAAACATTAGTTTTGCCAACAGCGCAAGCAAAGGCGTTGGGAGATAAATATATATTTAATCCGAGTGGTAACTTAGAATCAGGATTGATTGATAGTGATAATAATATCACAGGACTGGCTGGTTATTATTACAATGGTGACGTGGATCAAGCTGCTGCTAAAGCCCTGAAGAGCATCGCAAACGATTACCCGATTAAGGTCATTTTTCAGACAGAAGCTAGTTCATATGAAGTCACACCAGCTAATAAAGACAAAATTAGTGCTGCTTATAAGAAATTAGGCGATGGTTCCAAACAGAGTGCCGTTTTCAAAGAAATTATTAGTTTCACTGATCAAGATGGCAATATTCGTCAGGATATTGCACCGATTGTCTTGAAGGGCCAAGTCGGCACGGAAAATTATGATTATCAATCTGAAAAACGGGTGAAAGCTTTCCAAACACACTTTAGCAGTAATCCCGTTGCTATGACTTTAGATGATGCCAAAAAGTATGCCAGTGCCGATGCCGATAAAAAGACTGGTTCCAGCAATAAGTTGATCGATTTCTTAAATCTGAGCGGTCCTTTGGCACGGACAACGGATAATCAGGGCTTATTAGACGTCTACGGCAAAGTTTATGGCTTAGCTGGTCAATTCTATCAAGGTGATGCCAATCAGGCTGACGCACAAAATATGTGGGATATTGGCAGCCGCTATCAGGTTAAATCGTTCTTGAGCTATGATCCCCAGCAAGCACCCATTGAAATTACGCCAGATAATATGAGTACAATTCAGGCTAAATGGGATCAATTAGCACAAAATGGTGGTAGTGCACAGGAAATTTTAATTCTCAATAATACCAAAGATTCGAGCGCTTATACACCTAAAATCACGTTAAATCTCAAAATTGGCGATGCCAAAGATGTAATTAATGTTGATGATAGGTCTGATAGCAAGTTAATTCAGAACTTTCAGAGTCATTTTGCGACCGAACCGTTGCAGTTAACGAATGATCAGGCTAAGAAGTTCTTCAAAGACACTGACTTCAATTATAGCGGAGCGATTCAGACGACGGATAAGCACCAAGGCTTAATTAATCAAGCTGGTCAAGTAGCAGCGTTAGCGGGCAAATTATATCAAAATGATGTCAATCAGGCTGACGCGAAAGCTTTCTATCAAGTTGCAGATAAATATGCAATTAAAGCGAGTCTCAAAGTGGGAGATAATAATCCCGTGGCGTTGGATAAGTCAGATAAAGCAGCAACAGATGCTTGGAACACGTTAGTTAAAACTGGCGGTGATGCTCAGGAAATTTTGCAAGTAGTTGATCAAAATGGTCAGGCCGTCAAGGATGTTCAACCAGTTACTTTGAAAGTTCATGTTGCCGCACCAGCGAAGATTACCAATGTAGTGCCATTTAAGGGTGTTGTAACTGTCAAAGTTCCACTGGCCATTCTGTATAATAAAGACGGTAATGTGGTTGCTAACCGCATGTTAGCCGATCAAACAGCTTGGAAGACGGATAAAATGGTGGTCTTTTCGGACGGACGGATTATGTATCGGGTGGCAACCAATGAGTATGTTTTAGCTGAGAATGCGGACTTTCTTTACGTACCTGCTGCGCAGATTATCGACACTACGCAAGGTGTCTTCACTATAAGCAAAACTTATACGGCTTTACGTAAGTGGGATTCAGATGGTACTTTTACGAAGATTCCGTCGCGGATTTTGCCGCAGGGTTCCGCTTGGAAATATGATAAAAAGGCCTATTGGTATGGACGCAATTATTATCGTGTTGCCACGAATGAATGGGTTCTAGCTGATGATGGTTATAATTCAGCGAACTAATTAGTTAAGCTTTAAAAGAAGACCGATCAAGTAAAATTTACTTGGTGGGTCTTTTTTGATGCAAACATCATAATTTAAATGCAATTTTTTATAAAAAATAATATATACCACATATTTATTGAAATAATTATTATAAACAAATTATAATTACTTTCTATTATATAAATTTTACATTTTTGAATTAAAATAGTATTATAAATGTGCATTATAGTTAAATTAGGAGGAATAAAAATGAAACAATCAAAATGGAAATTTTCAGGTGTTGTTTTAGCAGCCTTATTGGCAGCAGCTCCCATAGCATCGACTGGGACGATTGTGTTTGCTGATGCTAATTCAGATCAGACTTCTTCAAGTATTAATACTAAGGTTGCTGATCCAGACGATAGTCAAACGATTATAAACTTTATGAATAATTTATCAGGCTCACCATTGAATTTTACGACTGCTCAATTAAGTGAAACCTTTGGTACGGACGGTCAAACGTTCTTTAATCGTGGTGGTAATACTGTTGGTACTAATAGTAACAATCCTGACGGTTCAAAGGTTGGTTTAGTAAATCCAGATGGTACAATTAACGGTTTAGCAAGCTATTTCTACAACAATGGTGCTGATGCGAAGACGACTGCTTCTGATATGTGGGTAATTGCCTACAAGTATAATTTGAAATCTGAGGTTTCATTGAATAATGGTACTCCTATTGCAGTGACTTCAGAAAACGCCAATAGTGATCAATTGAAAGATTTGTGGACTAACTTGTCACAAAATGGTGGCGATCTCAAAGAAACACTGACATTACAAGATAAATCAGATGATAGTGAAGTTGCCTCAAAGACTTTAACTGTAAATGTTACTAAGCCGCAAGCAGCTACGACTCCAGCTTCATCAAGTAATATTCAAGCTCCTAGTTATCCCGTAACGATTGCTTCTTCAGATACAGCATATGGTGTTGTGACTATTAAGGACGATCAAGATGTTGCTGTCTACAATCATGATGGCAACAAAGTGGAAGGTACGATTTTACCTGCAAGCAGTGCTTGGCGAACTATTGCTAAAGTGACCTTTACAGATGGTCGTGTGATGTACAAAGTTGCCACTAACGAGTATGTCTTAGCGGATGCAGTCGACTTTGCACCGTCTAATATTCAAGTTACAAGTGATAGCGGCGTCTTTACAGTTGCCAATACTTCAAGTGGTTATTTGACTCTTCAAAAGTTGACTCAAGCCAATACTTTTGAAGAAGTTCCTGCACGTTTATTACCACAAGGAACACAGTGGCGCGTTGATCAAAAAGCAGTATGGAATGGTCAAACTTATTATCGTGTGGCTACAAACGAATGGGTTTTAGCTACTGGTGGTAGTGTAACTAAATAATTGAAATGAATTAAAGTTTAAGGCGACTTGATTTTTTTAAAATTAAGTCGTTTTTTATTTGTTTGAATTTATCTTCAATAATCTATCCGGCTTGTTGTTTTGTTGACGCGTTGACTGGTCGCAATCATGTGTCATAATTATCTCTTGCTTAGAAAAAGGGGTTTATTTTTGGACTGTTTAAATTTATAATGTTCATATAAAATTATATTTTTATAATATATTCATCATATTTTTAATGCGTAGCTAAATAATTAATAGAAGATCTTAAAAAAGATAGTATAGGGGAAGTATATGGGGTTTAAGATGCAATCTATTCCGAAGCTATTGGGGAAGTTGATCATAGCTTTGTTTTTTGTGTGGTTGGGGAACTACATGCAGTGTCTGAACGTTCAAGGAGCGACGCCGGGACTAACGGACTTTCCTGATGACGGAATGTCACAAAATCCTAGTGATTGGACAGGTCCTCTTAAAACAGATTTTGCGGAGGATTATACCACCGATATTTTTACTTACTACACAAATTCTATGATTTATGAAGCAACTATGTATAAAAACCAAATTTATTTATTTGTTGCTGGATTTGGTAACTATAGTGGACAAAGAGGTTTTAATAATTTGTCATTGGATTATGCTTTACTATCTCCCAATGATCAGGGAAGCAATTTAATTGGCGGTGATGGAATTGTGGCACAGGCCGATGGAGAGATAAGGTGGTCGTATCCACCGATGAATACTGGTTCACTGAGAAATTTTGGAGACATTAGTCATGGATCAGTTAAAATTGTAGGCTTTGTTCATGACTACCCTAATTTGGAATTTGAGGAATCTTTTACACCAGATGATCCCACAAATCCTAAATTAATCACGCAACAATTATGTATTAAAAATATTTCACAAACACAAACACAAACTTATCGGATTGTTCATGGTAGTCTTTTTGCTCCTAGACCTCAGTATGCGTATCCTTTTTATGGTTATAGCGCGAGCATTGACGTGCGTTCTTTAGGTGGTAATAAGGGCTTTTATACGCCAATGCCCCCGAAAAAGGGTAAACTATCAAGTCCAACGAAGGGAAGATATAATATTTTGACCAAAGTCCCCAATGGTCCTGACTATACATCAATTTCGTCAATGGCGCTCCAGCCCCCGTTTAAACAAGCATCGAGCCCCTTCTTTCCATCTGGCATTAATGAAGCGATGAACAGTACGATTGCTAATAGTTCCAGAGGGGATTTACTGCATAAGGGAACCGACCAAATGTGGTATGAAGCCGGTGATGCAGCGGAATCAGCTACTATGCGTATGGTTTGGAAGCCGACCACTTTAGCGCCCGGGCAAACAGCTAAGTATGCATTTCAACTTTGGCCACAACCAACAGGTTCAATACCAGCGTTGACTCAACAAATTACCAATAAGCAAACCGGTTCATCTGAATCAGAATATCAGGCTGGTGCTGATCAAGCGCCAGTACATTTTAAACTCTCCTTTATGAATCAAGGTGTCGACAGCAGTTTACCTTTCGATAAATTTCAAGATACCTTGCCATCTGATTTGAAGTTAGATCTTAACTCAATTAAATTTACAAAAAATGGCGGGACTGATAGTCAGTTGGTCAACAAGAGCAGTGGTAATTCAATCCTTCTTTCTGGTACGGATAGTTTAAGTGATGATCAGACTTTGACCGTGGAATTTGATGCGCACATTAAGAGTTCCGCTTCTAAAAAAACTTTGACGAATACCGCTTCTATTTACAATGGGACGACCTTGGTTAAATCTTCGAATGAATCTTTAAAAGTTGCCGACTTTAAGTATGGTGCGACGATGACACAAACGGGCGGTTTTGTTTCTGCTTCTGGTGCAGTGGGGGCAATGAGTAACAGTGGTTTAACTTGGCGTCCGCAAGACCCGAACCAAAAACAAGCGCAGCTCAAATTTGCTTACCAAATTGATCCTAACGGCAGTGATCAATTGGCTTCTAAAATCAATTTTGCTGATCCATTGCCTGCTGGGTGGACGTATAAGCCTAGCAGTTTACGAGCAGTTGTGAAAAAAAGCAGTACCGATGCAGGAACGGCGCTCACTAAAAGTGGTTCATTGTCGAATACTGCTTCATCGAACTTGACTTTGCAGACTGCTAATGGTCAACCATTTACCAGTGGGCAAATCATTGAAGTCACTTTTAACGTCGATTTGGATCCAGATAAAGTGACCAATATTGCTAATACAGCCACCATTTCAGGTCAAACCACTAGTGGTGTGCCAGAATCAACGTCAACCAATCCGTTTGTGATTACCCGGCCGCAAGATACGACTTATCTGAAAAGCGTGCCGCAATTACTGGATTTTGGTAGTTCTTTGAATGCAATTACCCATCCGTTGGGGTCTAGTTCGTTTACAGGGACGCTTCTTGTTAATCGTTATACATCAACTAAAAAAGGGTATCGGATCACGGTTAGTTTAAAAAATGGTTTAAGTCTGCTAGGTATGCCCAACAAACTTTTGGGTAGTAACTCTGGCTCCATCTTAGGCTTTAGACGTCTTTCCAGTGATCCCAATTACAATGCGGGTCAATACTTTGATGTCAATCCCAGTGGTGTGTTGATTAAGTCTGATGGCTTCGCAGATACGCAAGTAAATGTGCCGTTTACCGCCGATTTGACGTTTTATGTTAGTGGTAAGAATCAATGGCAATTAAGACCCGAAAATGCGTCACCAGCAGGAACATATTCTGGTGATATGACTTGGACTCTAGTCAATAGCTTAAATTGATAATTTGTTTATATATTATGATTATGTAACAAAAATTTTACAAAATGATTATTGGCGTTAAAAGCCTTGCAAACCATCAGAAATGCGTTAAAATGTTGTTGTTGGTATGAGATATTGATTAAATATTCTGTTTCCTAAATAATGTGATATTTAGCGACTACCAAGGATCATCATTTTTTGCATTATGGTGGAATATTGTATCAATATTGATTATAATTATTTAGAAATTTAAGGAGGAATACCAATTATGAAAAAATCTTCATTAATGGGTGCTAGCGTTGTAGCTGCAGCTTTATTAGCTGTTGCTCCTGTAGCTGCTCCTGCAATTAGTTCAGTTTCTGGTGTTCAAACAGTTAACGCTGCAACAAGTTCAGCAAAGGATGAAACTGCTAATAATGTCTTCAGAACTGTTGGTAGTTACAATAGTTTAGATACAAGCAAAGATAGCAAAATATTAGATAATTCCGCTCTTGAAACTACTTTGGAACAAGAATTAGGCTATGACGGTAAGAATGTTCGAAATATTGTTGAATTTACTAATTCATCAGGGGTCGCTTTCAACGGCCTCTTAGGCAAAATTCAAGCGAAAAACAATACTGTAGCTTCTAATTCTATTGTTGGTAGTGGCGATAGTGAGCTTGCTAGTGGTGATGGTTACAATGTAGCAGTTACTGAATCATACAGTAATGGTTCTCAAAGTGCTGATCTTTATAATGATGGTGATATTGCATATTATGCTCGTCAAGCTCTAGATAATGGTGGTACTTTCAAAATCAATTATACGGTTGTCAATGGTAACAACAAGTATGGTACTACTTCTGTTTCCATTAATGTTCCTAAGCCAGATACTCCTCAGAATATCAGTTCACTTTATGTAACTACTCCATCTGAGATTAATGCATCTTTAAATGATGATGTAGCTAAGTATGAAGTAACTAGTTCTGCTAAGCTTAGTGCAGTAGATCAAAATGGTAATGATGTACCTGCTTTCTCTAATGGTCGAAATGTTACTAGTGTGAAAGTTCAACGGACAACAGATCCAAATAATGGTACATGGGAAAACGTTAGTGGTAAACTTGTAGCTGCTGATGGACAGGGAAATCCTTATTACTATCGTCAAGTTGCAACTGTAAGCAAAGTTGGAACTGCTGGTAATAATAACGGTACAGGTAACGATACTAAAGTTTACGTTAATCATGCACTTGCAACACTTACGGATGGTTCATTTAATGTTGTGACACCGATTAAAGTATCTAATGACGCTAATGTACCAAGTAAATCTGAAAAGATTAATGGTGTTGTAACTGTTAATCCGGATGTTAAATTTGGTTATGCTCAATTGCATAGAGCTGATGGTAAGTTAATTCCTTCTCGTGTTTTACCTGCTAATACTGCATGGTATACCGATACTAAATTAACTACTTTAGCTGATGGTAAGCAATACTACCGTGTCGCAACTACGGAATATGTTGCTGCTTCTGATGTAAGTTATGCTGCTAAATCGGATGATTCTTCTTCAGACTCATCTTCTGATTCATCAATTACTAACACAGTTGCTGAAGATGGTGCCTTCACAACTAAGAATGATGGTTTCTATACAGCTACCTTCAAGATCCAAGATGGCAAGTTTGTTGCTAACATGGCTCGTGTCTTAGCTCCTGGTACTTCATGGCGTTATGACAAGAAAGCCAACTTTGGCGGTGACACTTACTACAAAGTAACACCAACATTATGGTTGTCATCTGTTTCTGGTTCAGCTCAACCTTACTAATGGTTTAATAATTCTAAAAGATAATGATAATAGCGAAAAAGAGTCTCTCGGAAGAGAGGCTTTTTTGATGTCTTCGATTTGCATAGCAAAACTTTCAGGATATTTTTATAGATTTTGTATTCAATTTGTATATATCTGATAGTTTAGTTACAAATAATCGTGCAATGTTTTATTTACGTAACAAATGATTGAATCACTTGCAATCACAAGAGCAGACCATGTAACATACAGGATGTAATCTTTAATGGAGGAATTTTTTGTGAGTAAAAAGATCATTACTTCAACCTTAACAGCTGCTGTGTTAACATCGTCTGTTATCCCTAACCTGGCAGCAACGATTCAAGCAGCGGACCAAACGGTTTCCACGCAAACACAAACATCATCCAATTCACAGGTGTCCAGTACGCAACCGGAAGTGAACCATCAAGTTGCGCAAGCGGCAACACAATCAACCCAAGATCAAGGGCAAGTGATTGCACCGCAAGATGCTGATCCGACAGTTAGTCCGGTGGCACCGACGGCGACCCCAGCTATCAGCACGCGTGACGTGACCACTTCTGTGGCAACTTCCACTCAACAGGCGTTCATTGATAAGATTGCGCCTTATGCGCAACAAGCGGCTAGTTCGCGTAACTTGTATCCGTCAGTAATGATGGCGCAAGCGATTTTGGAGAGTGGTTGGGGCACTTCAACTTTGTCGCAAGCTCCTAATTACAATTTATTTGGAATTAAGGGTAGTTACAATGGTGCTTGTGTTTCCATGCCAACTTTGGAGTGGGTGAATGGCCAATATGTGACGGTGAATGCTAATTTTCGGAAATATCCTAGTTATTTAGAGTCATTCAACGATAATGGTGATAAGTTGCGCTATGGTTTGAGTTGGGATAGTTCTTATTATAGTGGGACTTGGCGCGAGAATACAACGAGCTATCGTGATGCTACCGCATGGTTGCAAGGTCGCTATGCCACCGATCCATCTTATGCCAGCAAGTTGAATAATATTATTGATACCTATAATTTGACGCAATATGACAACGATGCGGCGGCTGCGGCAAATATTCCAAGTAATACAGGGAATGCTGATAGCAGCAGTAATGTTAATGGCAGTAGTAACGAGATTCAACCATTCAAACATGTAGTGCGGACGACGAATGTGCAACAGGTTGCTTGGTTATACAAATCTGACGGGACTTATATTCCGTCACGGGTGTTGCCAAAGGATACTGATTGGAAGACTGATCAGGTGAAGGTGATTCATGGTCGCAATTATTACCGTGTGGCTACGAACGAATGGGTCTTAGGTGACGATACAACAGTGATTTCTTAATTATGAGTTAATTTTAGCGCTATCCCTTGCGATAGTGCTTTTTTTATTGTGTGTGAGGCAAAATGTTTGCGTTTATGTTACACGATTGTTAAAGCAGTTGTTGTCCCGTATGATTCTTGTTAAGATAGTTATGAGATTAAAGACAGAGGAGATCCGAATGTTGAAGAAGAAATTAGCACTTTGGCTATCAGTTTTGAGTGGTTTGGCCTTATTTATTGGCTGGTCTAATCAAACGGTGCATGCTGAATCTATCAATGATTATATTGAGCGTAATAACATTCAGCCCAGCAATATTCAACAAGTCAATGGTACTTTTGACCAATGGTTTGGTTATGAGAATGGCGTTGGTAAGCCTGAAGGGGTTGTGATTCACGAAACTGCCACCCCGGGTGCCACTGCTTGGGATGAAGTGACTTATTTTAATCGCGAATGGCAAAATGCGCAGACTTATGTGCATGCGTTTGCCGATGCGAACCACATTTTGCAGATTCATAGCACTGATTACGGGGTTTGGGGAGCTGGTTATTGGGCGAACCAACGTTTCATTCAGATTGAGTTATGCGAGGAATCAACATATGATGGTTTTGTTCGGTCAGTTAACAACCAAGCTTACTTTACAGCTTACATGTTGAATAAATATGGTTTGAAGCCATCGTTAGCTGATGATACGGGCAGTGGGACAATTTGGTCACATAACGCGGTGAATAAGTATCATCCTTCTGCTGGTGGTCACACGGATCCAATTGGTTGGTTCAATCAATGGGGTTACACGATGTGGCAGTTCTATCAATTAGTTCAATATCATTACAACAAGCTCAATGGCGCCGGTAATACAACCAATGATCTTGGTGAAGATCCTAGCAAATATGGTGTTGTGCAAGTCAATAGTGATGTTAATTTCACGCCAGTATATGTCAAGGATTCTAACGGTAACTTCAAGGAAGAACCAGCACGGGTCTTGCCGGCTGACACGCAATGGAAGTATGGTGCACATCAACAATCACAGGGTCACACCTATTACCGCGTTGCCACGAAGGAATGGGCAATTGATTCCAGCGTTCACATTATTACACCATCACAATATTAATCATTTTTGATAGTTTGTATGATAAGGTTATTAAAGGCCAAGGCTTTTGATAGCCTTATTTTTCTGGTTGATTTTTAAATTTCATTAAAATGAGTTTGCGTCCAGAATTTTTTATGGTTAAATAGATTAAGTCTTCTTCACAAAGTGAGGCATCAAGGAATGAATAAACAACAGATTGGGCATCGAAGTTGGCTGTTGCTGGTTGTGAGTGGTCTGTGGTTAGGGCTTATGGCTGGTTGCATGCGCCAAAAGCCGGCCAATCAACAAGTGGTCCAATCGAAGTCGGCTTGGTATTTGTACCAAAAGCCCAATCAAAATGTCCAGCGCTTATGCTTTTATCCTAACCATACGGTCAGTGTGCAGCATGTTGATTTGTTGGGTGATAAGAAGGGATCCAGTGTGTTAAATACCAAATTCACGAATCCGACTTATCAGTCCAATAAGGATGGTCATGAGATTACAATTGCGACAACACCGCCACGCATGATTTTAGCCGTCAAAAAGGCGTATCAAGGCAAGGTGGCAGGGTATCAAGTGAAGGGCTGGCAGGTAACTTATCAAGGGGCAACTTGGAAGCTGGTCCAGATTGCTTCGACGAATCATCAGCAGGTTAAAAAGTACCGTCAAAAACAGAAACGAGTTCGTCAAGCGCATCTGTCAAAGCATCATTCAGACCAATTAGGCACGACTTTAATGAAACATTTACAAAAGCCGCAAGCTAAGCTCGCTAGTGCACAATTAGCTGGCAAGTCGATTGCGGGTGAGTATAATTATCGAGCTTTATTGGCGTTGAGTCGCGCGTATGGGCATCTGAGTATTGATCGTCAAGGGCACTTTACGAACACTTTGTATATTCACGATAAGCAAAGCAAAAATAATTCCGCAGATAATCCGGTGATGCTTCAGCAGCAGACGATTTCGGGACATTTAAAAAGTCTTTATGGCAAATTGTATTTTCAACCGGAGAATTTGTTGACGGTGAATTATTATACAAGTGGGCAAAATCCGGATAATCCGGCGATTAAATCGATTAATTTAGCCACTAATTCGAAGAAATATGGCAAAAATATCAAGTTATCTCAGTTTCGTTTGGAGCAAGGTCAAAAGAATTTGCTCTTGTTTAATCAAGATTTGCATCCGGTGACTGATGATGGGACGCAAGGGTTGCAGTTGTATCCAGCCGATAAGGGTGAACCGACATTGAAGCAGCAATATGACAAGCTGTATCAACATTATCGTGATCTCAAGCAGACGCCAGTGGCTTCAAATGCGGATTTGCGCCAACTTGTGTCGGTGCTGGCTGACCAAAATCAGAGTCAGATTGCGGGCATTGGGGTGAATCTGACTGGCAAATTTAGTGTGACACAAGATCCTAAAAGTTTTATTGGCATTGATCGCAATGGTCGAAAGCAGCCACCACGGCAATATTTAGCCATGCTTGAGCCTGCCGTATTACAAGACAAAAAAAGTAAGCAAACAGTCAATACACCGGCGGGAGAATTCTTGATTTTTGGCTTTTATCAAAAGCAATTATATTTATTGCAGCAACCAGATGCGGATTCAACAACGACTACTTGGACCGGGTTTAAACGGTTGCCAGCCAAACTGCCCGTGGCCAATATTACTTGGAATTAAGAAGTTACATTGCTTTAGTGTATGGGGAATATCTGGTAAGTTAAAGATAGCGAAATTTAAGGGGAACCTATGAAAATTTATCAAAATTTTATTAATAATGTCATGTTGCGCCGAATGGTGGTGTTAATATTTTGTATTTTGTTAATTTGGTTTTTTCGGGACATGATGAGCATCGTCTTGATGACCTTTATTTTTACTTTTTTGTCGATTAATTTTGTCCATTTTGTTCAAAAATTTATCCATGTATCACCATTTTGGATTGTTACACCGTTGTATTTAGTCATTTTATTTTTAATTTATTTGTTTGCCACGCATTATATTCCGACAATTGTGGATTCAACGGTACAACTGACGAAAAAAATCGTCACTTTTTACAATAGTAGCCAGATTCAAGATAATCCCACGATTGCTTCAATTGTGGATTGGCTGAATAGTTTACGTTTAGATGAACAATTGCGCGCAGGAATTAAGGAAGTTTGGCGATATCTGACGAGTGTGGGTGCATTTGGCGTGACGATTGTGCTGTCCTTTATTTTGAGTTATTTTTATAGTTTTGACTTGAAAGAAATGAATTTATTCGGGCGGATGTTTACAAAGGGGCATTTTGCTTGGCTTTTTGAAGATGTAAAGTTTTTTGCACAAAAGTTTGTGAATACGTTTGGCATTGTCTTAGAAGCACAATTGATTATTGCGGTAGTCAATATGATTTTAACAAGTATCATCATGATTATTTTGAAATTCCCGGGGATTCCGAGTTTGGCTTTAATGGTCTTTATCTTGTCCTTAATTCCGGTGATGGGTGTCATTGTATCCTTGATTCCACTGGCACTGGTGGCTTATTCCGTTGGTGGCTGGCAAAGTGTCTTGTATATTTTAATTGCCGTGTTGTTGATTCACACATTAGAAACATATGTGTTGAATCCAAAATTGATGTCCAGTCGCACGCATTTGCCAATTTTTGTCACATTTGTGGTCTTGTTGTTGGCAGAGCGGCTGTTGGGAACTTGGGGATTAATCGTCGGCATTCCGATTTTTACATTTTTCTTAGACCTATTGCATGTTCGACAGATTAAAAGATAATCAGCAAAGTTAGTTTGTTGCAGACGGTCTTTATGGTAAACTAGATATAGCTAGGAATAGAGTGAGGTAACTTTACATGTCATTGTTCAATAAACAACATTCCAATAAAAATTCGGCTCCTCAAAATCCACAAGAGCAACAAATGAATGGTAATGGTGTCGGTCAGCAGACGCAACAAATGCCGGTGCAAGATCCTAATAATTACGCGGGAGCGGGTCAACAGACGCAACAAATGCCGGTGCAAGATCCTAATAATTATGCGGGTGCAGGTCAGCAGACGCAACAAATGCCAGTACAGGATCCTAATAATTATGCAGGTGCCAATCAACAACCGCAACAGATGCCGGTGCAAGATCCTAATAATAATGGTGCTTCAAACGATTATTTTCAGGATGTTGAAGAATATCCAGTCCAAAATGATAAGAATTTATATCGTTCCAGCAATTTCAATCAACCAGATGTTGAAGTTAGTGAAATGAATGATTCAAGTACACAGGAAACCAATAGTGACTGGGATCAGTGGCGTCAAACGGAAACTAAATTGTTGAATTTGAACTCTGAGCAAGGTCAATTAAAACGGTTATTAAAGGGTCAGTTGCTGACAAGTCGGACGTATTATAACCAGTCTGTGCAACGGAAACAAGAATCAAGTGAACCTTATAAGCAAAATGTGAGCGGTGATTTGCAGCAGATTAAGCAGATTAATGATTCATTAAAGAAATGGTTTGGGACGGATGCTATTTCGGGAGAAGTCATGTTTGAAGCTGGACGCAATTATTTAGTTGTCGGTGACAAATTAGCAGATCCCAATGATGCAGCTAGTGATGCGTTGGCCGATTTGAATTACTTTTTAGATAGTTTCCACATTTTGCCAAACTTAGTGACCTTAAATTTTGATGAGGAACTGGAAGCCAATTGGCAAGATTACTTAGAAGCTGGTGTCGTTAACCCCGAAACACAGTTATTGAATCTGTTTCAGTATTTTCAACTGGAAGATAATGCGCAATCAACGGCGCAACGTTCTGGGATGGGCATTGAGATTAGTCCGCACGCTGTCGTCAAGACGGATTCTGAGCGCAATGTTGATCATATTTATGAACGGGATAGTCTCGTGATGAAAGTTATTAAGGACGATCAGGGCAATCCTGCGAATATCTATCATTATTGCCATAATAATCTCTTCACCTTGGATTACTTGGATGCGGCGGGCAACAATTTAATCACGCAATTTTATGATCCGAATACCTCACAAAAATTATTGCGGAAACATTATTATCGTTTGGATGGGACTTTGGCTATCATTGAAAGTACGCAAGAAACGGAGCCTCAGGTACAAGTTTTCAATCATAATAATTTGTTGGTGCAATCGTTCAACAGTGAAGCTGATTTTGAAGCTTGGTGGTTGATTAACAAAGTTGTCAATCCGGAAACAACGGTGATTATCCCATTAGAATCGCCAATCTGTAATGTTTTGTTGGAATATCCGGATGCTGATTATCAAGTTTTGCCGTATATTGATGATGTCGAAAAACGTTCCGTGGAAATCACGCGTTTGTTACCGTTGGCTGATCGTTTGAGTGCGGGAGTGTTAGTAACTTCCACGAATGACCAAGCACGGGTAAGTCAATTGACCAAGGGCAAGGTTAATGTGTCGGTGATTCCAAGTGCTGATGCTCAAGAATAAAAATATGAATTGGCTTTGAGGTTGGGAATGAAATCCCGACCTTTTTTAGCTTTAACGAGGTTGGTATGCAAACAAAGCAAATTGACAGTATTGATGTTTTGAAGATTTTGGCGGCGTTGGCCGTCGTCAGTATTCATACAGGTTTCGTAGATGTGTTAAATCACGTGACGCACACCGTAATTCCCAGTATGTTCGTACGTTTGGCAGTTCCGATCTTTTTTATCATTGCGAGCTATTTTTTGGCACGGCACATTCAACGCCATCATGATCGCTTGAGTGCCTTGAAGTCGTATACTTGGCGGATTGGTAAATTATATTTATTTTGGATTATTTTATATGGTTATTATATTGTGCGTGATGCGTGGCCGGGTTTTCAACAAAATGGCGCGACGGTCAAATGGTGGGGCTTAGCTATTTTGCATTTTGTGTTGATTGGTCCGCCCACCATGTTAGTGGGCTGGTATTTAAATGCACTATTATTTGGAATTTGGTTTGTTTATTGGTGGTTTCAAAAAAAGCAACGGTTGGGCTTCGTTTTAGCGCTGCTGATTTTTGGCGGGATTGTGATTTTTAGTGGATATTTTCCTGTGAAATTGTCCTTTTTAATTGCTTGTACTTTATTTGTTGGACCGAGCTATATTTACTTGGGGCAATGGTTGGCCAACTTAAAACAGTTACCTAGCTGGCACAAGCTCATCTTGAGCACCAGCTTCGTATTATTGTTAACTTATGTAGAAATTGCTTATGTGACAGCGCACAATGGGCATACGGATCAATTGTTCATGTATCTGTTCTTGGCGCCGTTAATTGTGATGATCTTTTTCAAAGTGCCTCTGAAATTACCACATGCACGGTGGTGGCGTAATTTTAGTACATTTATGTATTTAAGTCACTATTTGCTTATGAAAATCATTTACAATTTTTTGTATTATCAAGTGCATAGTTCGATCCTGCGCTTTGTGATTGTGGTGGGGCTGTCGTTTCTAGCTTATGTGGTGGTCTGTTTACTTCAAAAAACAAAGCTGGCGGCAATCTTCAAGTGGGCATATTGACACTAGTTTACTGAAAACATATAATGTTCGTGAGTATGTAAACGTAAATAAAGGGGTAGGCAATTATGGCAAAATTAGTATTTATTCGTCACGGCCAAAGCCAATGGAACTTGGAAAATAAGTTTACTGGTTGGGTTGACGTAGATTTAAGTGATGAAGGTGTTGAACAAGCAAAGAATGCTGGTCGTTTGTTGAAGGCTGAAGGCATTGAATTTGATCAAGCTTATACTTCTGTTTTAACTCGCGCGATTAAAACTTTGCATTATGCGTTAGAAGAAGCAGGTCAATTGTGGATTCCTGAGGAAAAATCTTGGCGCTTAAATGAACGGCATTACGGTGCTTTGCAAGGTTTGAACAAGCAAGAAACTGCTGATAAATATGGTGATGAACAAGTGCATATCTGGCGTCGTTCATATGATACTTTACCACCATTATTGGATGCGTCTGATGAAGGTTCTGCAGCACAAGATCGGCGTTATGCTGACTTAGATTTTCGTGCTATTCCGGGTGGCGAAAACTTAAAAGTTACTTTGGAACGTGTGATTCCATTTTGGCAAGATAAGATTGCACCTAAGTTATTGGATCATAAGAATGTCATTATTGCCGCTCATGGTAACTCGTTACGTGCTTTAACCAAGTATATTGAAGATATTTCTGATGAAGATATCATGGATGTTGAAATGGCTACTGGCCAACCTGTTGTGTACGATTTAGATGATAAATTAAACATTGTCAGCAAAACTAAATTAGGTTAATTAATGTTTTAATAGGACGTTATCGTGTGGGCGGTAGCGTCTTTTTTGTATGTATAAAAATAGTCAGTGCTATTAAACACTGACTGCTATGCTTGCTACCAACTACCGCTGGCACCATCACCGGAGGATGATCCGCCACCAAAACCGCTATCATTGCTGTCATTGTTTTTATAATAAGTGTAATCGTGTGTGACGATATAGCCTTCAGCATCATAAAGGATATTGTTATATAAAAATTGTGTACCTTTGACTTGACCATCTGGAAATTGAAATTGCAAACGATATAAATTAGCCTTTTCTTTCATGAATTTGACTTTTTTATAAAAACTAAAATCACGAAATTGGTAGAAAATAAACTGGCCCGTGGATAACATAAATAAATCAATAGCAATAGTATCTTGAAAAGCAACTAAATCGTTCGGATAATTATCTAAAGTCTGTTTCATCTCATGATATATTTCATCTAGATAATTTGAGTAATCTCGCAGTGTTTTTTTTACATAACGATAAATTAGCAAGTCAATAATTAACATTGCAATTAAGCACCAAAAAGGAAATGTCCAACGTGTACTCAGTTGATTTTCGTCTTCATCCATTATCATCTCGCGCTGGGATTTGATATTAGGAGCAATTTGTTGAACGGTCTTCCAAATACCTGCAGAATAATTTTGATGGCGATAATCTTTTTTGACAGTACTGTTATCAACAATTTCTTGACAAGTATCATCGTCTAAGACATTAGTTAGTCCATCACCAACTGTAATTCGTGTTTTATGATCGGAAATAGAGATTAAGTACAGAACACCATTATTAATTTTATATTGACCGATTCCTAATGTGTTAAAAATATTTTTGGCGTAATCCTTAATGTCTGTATCTGAAGGTAGACTATCGATGGTCACGACCATTAATTGTGCGCCATCCGCTGTTTGATCCAGCTTTTGATTCAGTTCATAAATCTTTTTTTGTACGCTATTCGAAACAATATCTGCGTTATCAGAAACGAAAATGTTATTATGATTAACCTTAATGGTATTTATACCGTCGATGTTGACATTGTAATTACGATGTTGGGCATTATAAGAAACTTCAGTTTTTCGCTTACTTTGCTGGGATGAGATGCGATGGCTGTGCTGCAGTTTCGTAATTTCATGTTGAGCGGTTTGATAAACTGGTTTCTTATATTGATTATGAATGACTGCAATTAAAATTGTGATTCCCAAGACGATAAGTAAAATAGCGGACAAATACTTTTGCCAAGTTTGAATAATTTTTTTAGAATGCTGATAAAATTCGGTACTATCTTTAAAAATAGTTGAACGACGATATTTTGTAGCTAATAAGCTGGGTTCCACCTCCTCTAAGTAAATACTCTTCTCCTTACGGTTTAAACTATTTGCTAATAAATCTAACCAATTTTCGTGTTCGGTATCATCGGATTTTTGATTTTTTTTGATATGCATATAGCTGAAATGTTCCTCCTTTGTTAGATAAAAACATTTTATCATATGCCTAATAATCATTATTGACTATTTTAGTTAGTTAATTTTGTCTCAAATAATTATATTGACGTCTTTTTTTCGTCGTAAACTCAGTAAAATTACGCAGAATCAGCAGAGATCTGCTACAATGAAAGATAATTAATCTTTTTTAAAGGAGCGTGTCAAAATGATTGATGCAGTCAGTTTACGAGCAGGGATGACTTTTGTGCAAGATGGTAAGTTAATCAAAGTCATGAGTGCTGATCACCATAAACCCGGAAAGGGCAATACGGTGATGCGGTTAAAACTCAAGGATATGCGCACGGGGGCGATTATTGATAAAACGATGCATCCTGATGTCAAGCTGGAACCTGCAATCATTGAGACCAAAGCGGTGCAATACTTATATACACAGGACAATACAGCTGTGTTTATGGATTTAGAAACGTATGATCAATATGAGGTTCCATTGGAAATTATTGCCCAGGAAATGAATTATTTGATGGAAAATATGGAAGTTAAAATTGACTTTTATGGTACGGAAGTGGTCGGCATTACTTTACCAACCACAGTCGTGTTGACCGTGACGGAAACGCAACCTTTGATCAAGGGTGCTACGGCAGCTGGATCTAATAAACCAGCTACGATGAATACGGGTTTGGTCGTGAGTGTCCCTGATTTTATTGATGTGGGTGAGCGCTTAGAAATTAATACGCAAGATGGAAGTTATGTCAAACGTGCAGCCAAATAAGCTCGAAAATCAATTCTTAATCGCTGAAGATTGGTCCAGTTGGGGCAATATTTCGTTACAGAGTGCGACGACGATTTTTCAAATTTTGGGGATTGCTAGTGTCAAATTGCCCGTCAATTTGTTGGCAACGCATCCGGGACACGATGTCAATGCACCGCAACTGCCCTTGGATCATTGGCTGGCAACAGTGTTAGATTATTGGTCAGACGTTGAATTTAGTGGTTTGGCGTTAGGTTATTTGGGTAATCAGGCATTGATTGAACTATGGGTGCAATATTTGGTACAACATCAATTGCCCTTAGTCGTGATTGATCCGGCCATGGCTGATCATGGCAAATTATATGGTTCTTTGCCTGCTGATTATGTCCAGTGGCAACGCAAATTATTGCCATTTGCGGATGTGTTAACGCCTAATTTGACGGAAGCAGAATTATTGTTGGACCAAAAAGTCACGACCAAAACGCAATTACGAGAGGCTTTATTAGCATTGCAACAACAAATTCACGGACAAGATGTGGTGATTACGAGTGTGCGTATGCAAGATCAAATCGGTTGTGCTTATCTGGACGGCGAATGTTTACGCACGATTTTTTATCCAGCGGCACCAAGTGGTCATGCAGGCAGTGGTGATTTATTTACTAGTATTTTGGCGGGGAGTTTGCACAAAGGAGCATCGTTTGTCGATGCTGTTCAACAAGCAACGCAAATGACGACAAAAGCCGTGGCACAAACGCCGGCAACGGAGTTGGATTTACAATTAACACCAATTATTGATGATTTACAGGAGTTAAGGAGGAGCTATGAAAAATAAAGCGTTACAAAAAACCATTTTTACAGGTCTATGTGCAGCCATTATTTTTGTCGGCATTAGTTTATTTCGTATTTATTTGCCTGCGCCCACAGGTCGTCCGTTTATTCATTTTGGGAATACTTTTGCGGTCATCAGTGTTTTAATTCTAGGCTTCAGGGCAGGAGCTTTGGCTGCCATGATTGGGCTAGGCTTATTCGATATTCTCAATGGCTATGCGGCGACGTCGTGGTTGACGATTATTGAAGCGCTCATTTTGGCCGCGGTGGTAGCGTTTGTTTTTCAAAAAGTCCATTACAAAGCTCATCCGCATCTGTATAAATTGTATCTGGTTTCCTTTTCGGCGGGCTTGATTAAAATTGTGACATCCTGGTTGACAGGGGTGATCGAATCTATGATGGCGGGCACGCAATTGCATGTAGCGATGATCAATGCTTTTGTCAGTCTGCCGGCAGCAACAATTAATTCGATTGTGACTTTTATTATTGTGCCGTTAATTTACATCGCTTTGGAAAAAACTTTGTTGAAACGGATATGGATTAATTAATGATTGTTTTACCTGATGGCACAAAACGCAGATTAAAAACGACGGAAATGTTCTTTTACTTAGCCTTTTCGGTAATTTTAAATTCGTTAGCCAACGGTTTAACCATTGCCACTCATTTAGGCAGTGCGGTATGGACGGCTTCGGCAGTCAATTTGGAAACACAAATCTCATGGAATTTAAGTTTGATTTTGTTGGTCTATGCAATCGTGGTTCAAATTTTAAACGTTATAATTCGGCGTCACATTGTGTGGTCATTGGTGTTAAGTAATATGCTTTTTGCGCTGTGTTTTAGTTATTTGGTTCAAGCTGGCAATCAACTTTTTACGTGGATTGGGGTTGCTCAACTAGCGTTTGGCTGGCGATTAATGTTAGATTTAATCGGGATTTGTTTCATCGCCACGGCGGTGTCGATTTATCAACGAGTCAATGTGATGTTGCATCCGAATGATGAATTCAGTTATTTGTTGCGATTTCGCTTTTTCCATGGCAATGCCGCTCTCGGACAGATTGTGAGTTATGTGATTCCGGTGTGCATTATGGGATATTGCTGGCTCAAAAGCGGACAATTGCATGCTGTGGGCATTGGGACTTTGTTTGCACTGGTTTGCCAAGGCTTAATTATTGGTTGGGCCGATCGTCATGTTTTTGCTCGTTTGCAACATCGGTTTAAGCAACAAAAGACAGGTCAGTTATCTTCATAAAAGTATATTTCAAAATTTGAAATATGCTTTTTTTATTGGTGATGTTGTTTTAAGAAAAAACGTAAGAGAATTGGAGCAATGAGAGTAGTCAAAATAATGGCGGCAATGACGGCTGAATAATAATCGGGGGCTAAAAGATGTTGCTTCAATCCCATCTGGGCAACGACTAGCGCCATTTCGCCACGAGCAATCATACCTGCACCAATAATCCAAGCATTATGCCATGAAAAATGTGCTAACCTAGCTCCCAAAGCGGCACCCAATAGTTTGGCGCCAATTCCGCCAATTGTAAGAAATAAAATTAAAAGCCAGTCTTTTTTTAAACCAGCGACAGTTAGTTTGAGGCCGATACTGATAAAGAAAATTGGAATCAGCAAACTATAGCCCAAAGCTTCCATGTTATGATTTACTATTTTTTTCGTTTTGGTTCGGCTAATAGCTAGTCCAGCGAAAAACGCACCGATCACGTCGCTCAAACCAACCAATTTGGCGAGATAGCTTAGAAAGAGGCAAAGACTCAAGGCAACAGCAGTTTCACTGGCAGGTAAGACGAGATGTTGGCTTAATTTCATTAACCAAGCAACGATTTTGGGACAGATCAAGACAAGAATCAACAGGAAAATTAATTGAATAAGTAGCGTTTGCCATAAAGGCTGACCGGTAGCTGCTTTCTTTTGTTGTTCTAAACTAGTCACTAAACTTAAAACTAAAACGGCCAACAGATCATCTATGACGGCCGCACCAAGAATTGTGGTGCCTGCTAAACTTTTGAGTTGTTGCATTTCCTGTAAGACCACAACGGAAATAGAGACAGATGTGGCAGCAAAGGTAACACCCAAAAATAGACTAGCGGTATTGGATAAATAAAAGTAATGTCCTGTCAAATCTGCAGTGATAATTGGGATAATCATACCCATCACGGCGACTAAGAGGCAGGGACGCCATAATTTTTTCAGAGCCGGTAAGTCACTATCTAAGCCGGCCAAAAACATCAAGCAAATCACTCCCAAATCTGCCAGTGTATCTAGTAAATGACTTGGCTGCAACCAATGTAAGACCGCTGGTCCCAAAATAACGCCACATAATAATTCACCTAAAACTGCCGGTAATTTTAAGCAGGTGCTCAGTTGTCCACAAATAATTACTGCAATCAAAATTAAACTTAAAGTGCCGAGCCAGTTCATTAATTTTTTCCTCCTAAACAAAAACGGCTTTCAAAAATGCCTTGGCAACCCAAACCAAGGTCAATTCTTGAAAGCCGTAGCTCCAACCAGATGTTGATTTATTTATAATTAGTATAGCATCAAATTTTGATACATAACAATGACTGTTAACAATGCAATTGAAAGGAATTTTCTTCTTTGTCAACCCTTAGTTACTTCATAAATCACGCGCCATGCCACCGATTCGTTGGTAATAATATCGGTGAAAAAGTTACCGCGCAATGCTCCCAACAAGGCTTTAGATTTGAATTTGCTGGTGACGACAGCAACTCGAAGAGGCGTATTCAAAATAGTTTCTAAATCAGTGCCGAAAGTCTTGTCATCAGCGATATTTAAGAATTTTCCGTTGATGTCGTACGGTCGTCCAAAAGTCATGCCCACGATTTGCATCAAGTTAACTTGTGGAAAAATTAATGGCAAATGCTTGCCCCAAGCGGGGATTGATTTGACAGAATCAATGGTCCCAATTCCCGTAAAAATTAGTTCCATCCGTTGCGCCAATTTTAAAGTTTCTTGTGTCGCAATTTCTCGCAACATGCCTTGGCGAGTTTGGTTATTAACGATATATAAAGGTCCCGTTAAGATATTATAAGAACTTGAAAATTTCAGAGCGGCGCGTTCGACCATTCGACGTGAACCCACGGCTGAATTGTACTTCATATTTTCCCCGATAAATTGAGTGAATCGAGTATTCTCTAAATTGCTGCCTTGGAATTGATTAATCACGTTAAAAATGGTCGTCCCCCAAGTGGTGCCAATGACATGACTTTGTTTAATATAGCGCTCAATTTTTTTAGCGGCATATTTTTGAACATTTTTGACATTCTGCGGTGAATCAGGGTCTTCTTTGAGAATATAAATGTTGGATATGCCAAATAATTTATGAAATTGCTGTTCTAACTGAAGATTGCGGGCAGCTGGCGTTTGAATATTGATGGTGACGATGCCTTCTTGGGTGGCTTCGTCAATATATTTGTTCACTAAGTAACGACTGATGCGGTATTTGGCAGCAATTTCTGCCAAATTTAATTTTGATAAGTAAAAATCCTGAGCCACGCTGGCAAGTAATTCACGATGATCCAATTGTAGTTCCTCCTTGTAACTTTCTGAAGCAAGTATAGCATTTTAAAAAAATTAAATCGATTGAAATAAATTAGTTAAATAAAAAAATTTCTTTTCAATATTTTAAAAAATAGCAATTTAAATTTACTAATTTCAACGCGATGCTATAATGAAAGCGTTGACTAGTTAACTAATACACAAGGCTCAAGAGCCAAGGGGTGATGATCGTTGGAATTATCTGATGAAGTTTTTTCATTGCATGAAAAAAATACTGGAGTTTTAGCAATTCAAGGCGAATTGCCAGTAACCAATCGACAACAATTAGCGCAAGCTTACACGCCAGGAGTTGCCAAAATTGCCAAATTGATCGAACAAGATCCGACGGCAAAGGATAAGTATACGGTTAGTGGTAAATTAGTAGCCATTGTGACGGATGGCTCAGCCGTTTTAGGTTTAGGTAATATTGGGCCAGCTGGCGGTTTACCAATCGTTGAGGGTAAAGCCTTATTATATAAGCAATTGGCTGGTGTTGATGCGATTCCGTTGACGTTACAGCAAGGCTCAGCACAAGACATTGTGGATACCATTGTCCGGTTACAGGATTCGTTTGCAGGTATTCACTTGGAAGATATTGCTGCACCGAAAGTGTTTGAAATTGAAGAAAAATTAGCACAGCAATTGTCAATTCCGGTTTACCATGATGATCAAACAGGAACAGCCATTGTTGTTTTAGCTGGTTTGATTAATGCCGCCAAGGTTGTTCATAAAGAACTAACAGATTTGAAAGTTGTAATTAATGGAATGGGGGCTGCGGGTGTTGCCACAGCCAAATTATTGTTAGCAGCTGGTATGAAGAATTTGACTTTGTTAGATAAGGATGGCGTTTTACGGGCTGATGATGCACGTTTCAATCACTATCAACAACAATTGGCTGCGCAAGTTCCTGTACCACAAGGGCAAACTTTAGCTGAAGTGATTAGTAATCAAGACGTATTCATCGGCGTTTCCGTGGCTGACGTTTTGAACGCTGAACAGGTGCAACAAATGGCTAAAGATCCAATTATCTTTGCGTTAGCCAATCCGGTACCCGAAATTGATCCTGATGTAGCACATGAAGCTGGAGCAAAAGTTGTAGCTACTGGTTCCTCACAGTGGCCGAATCAAGTGAATAATATCTTAGTCTTTCCGGGTTTATTCAAGGGCTTGATTGCTAACGGTGTTAAACATGTGGATTTGGATTTACAGTTGGTAATTGCACAAAAACTAGCCGCTTTAATTCAACAGCCGAACCAAGAGGCGATTGTTCCGGGCGTTTTTGATTCGGGTGTAGTAGACGCTGTTAGTCAAGCAGTTGCCGATTATGCACAAGGAAAGTAGAGGCAATCATGCTAAATAAACTTAAAAAAGTTAAAATTGGCTTTATGCCACTGCCTTTGTATTTAGTTTTGTTAGTTGGTTATGTTCTACTGACGGTCACTAATTTGATGCCCAAAAATGACATGCTCATTTCTTTAGGAGTCATGGTAGTTTTTGCTTATCTGTTAGAAGAGATTGGTGACCATATTCCCATTTTAAATACTTTGGGCGGTAAAGTTTTAGTCGTGACCTTTTTGCCAGCCTTCTTGGTCTTTATGCACTGGATTCCAAAAACGACAATTACAACTGTTTCTGATTTCATGAATCACAATAATTTTTTGATGTTCTTTATCACGATGTTGGTGGTTGGTTCGATTGCTTCCATGAATCGTCGGACTCTGGTTAAAGCAACGTCTCGAATTATTGTGGTGCTGATCTTATGCGATGTGATGGGTTCTGTCATTGGAACTTTGGCAGGCATGCTGATGGGCTTATCGGCTTATAAAGCCTATTTCTTCATTGTTGCGCCGATTATGGCTGGTGGTGTTGGCGAAGGTGCGATGCCTCTCGCAATTGGTTATGCGGCGGTTTTAAGTGGGATGTCACAAGGTGATGTCTTTGGGACGATTTTACCTGCTGTCATGTTGGGCAGTTTGGTTGCGGTCGTGTTAGCTGGTTTGATGCGGCGCTTAGGTGACAAACGACCTGAATTAACTGGTAATGGTAAACTGATGGCCAATGATGATGAAAAACTAGACAATTTAAAGGGTGGTCAACAGGGAATTAGTGTTGATAAAACCTTAATGGCCGGCGTTTTAGCCATTGCTTTTTACTTCTTAGCTGTCTGGTTAAATTATGTCATTCAAAAATATTTACACATTTCTTTGCCATCACCAATTATTTTATTGATTGTTTTGATGGCTGCTAAAATGTTAGGTTATATTCCTGACAACATTGAAGAGGGTGGCAATTCTCTGTATAGTTTTGTTGTTAAAGGAATTACTCCACCGTTATTGTTTGGTGTTGGGGTCGCACAAACTGATTGGAATAAATTAATCCAAGTCTTCAAATCACCAGCTTCAATTTTAGTGATTGTGGTGACCGTGATTGCCATTGTCTTGACGGCCTTTATCGCTGCTAAATTCTTAGGATTATATCCAGTGGATACTGCAATTGCTGTTTCTTGTTGTTCAGGTCAAGGTGGAACAGGCGCCTTAGCTATTTTAGCTGCTGGCGATCGGATGGAATTAATGCCATTCGCGCAAGTTTCGGTACGAATAGGTGGCGCGCTAACCGTGACGATAGCGATTTTCTTAATGGGTCTATTACATTAAGTAATCAGAAAAGACGAGCGGAATGGAAGTTTTACAAGATTTGTACTTGACCAATCCTAGGATTCGTCAACAATGGCAAGCTTTTTTACGACAGCAGGGAATTGTCAATTTTACTGCTGGTGAAGTGGGACAATTAGAGCAAACCGTTGGGTTGTTTGATGAACAGCAACATTTAGTTGGGACGGGCTCAATTGCTGGTCAAGTAATTAAATATGTGGCTGTCAGCACGTCGGCACAGGCGCCGGGTGCACGGTTTAATCAAATTTTGAGTGAATTAATTAGACGTTTGAATCAAGCTGGCCAGTTTCACTATTTTGTCTTTACCAAGCCTCAATATATCAGTAGTTTTGAGCACATTGGTTTTCAGTGCTTGGCCCAAACCCAGTTGGGAGCAATCCTAGAGGGCGGCTTCGGTGGAATTCAAGATTATTTGGCGACATTACCAATCCCACAAACGCAGCAAAATGCGGCAATTGTGATGAATGCCAATCCTTTTACTCGAGGTCACCGTTATTTGGTCGAAACAGCTGCACAAAATAGTGAACAGGTGTATGTGTTTGTTGTTCAACAAGATGAATCTTTGTTTACAACTGAAGAACGCCAAAGTTTAGTCAAAGCTGGCGTGCACGATCTGCCCAATGTGCAAGTTGTTGATGGCAGTGAATACGTGATTAGTTTTGCCACTTTTCCAGCGTATTTTTTGCCAAGTTCTACACAAGCTTTGCAATATCAAACCCAGCTGGATGCCCAGCTATTCAAGAACTGGTTGGTTCCCCGCTTGAATTTAACACAACGTTACGTTGGTGAAGAACCCTTGTCACCCACGACTGCAGCCTATAATGACGCCTTGCAACAAGTTTTGCCCCCCAAAACACAAGTCGTTGTTGTTCCCCGTAAGACTCAAGGACAACAAGTCATTTCTGCTTTGCAGGTGCGTCAATACATTGCACAAAATAATTTGGCAGATTTAGCTGCCTTGGTTCCAGATTCAACGCAAACTTTTATTGAGCAGCATTTACCACAATTGCAGGCTCGAATTCAGAAAGGAAAGAAAATTGATGGAAATTAAACAAAATGCAACTGCTGGAACGCTTGAATCATCAGATATTCAAATCAGTTTGGCTCCGGGAACAAATGGGATTCAAATTGATTTGCAATCGGATGTGATTAAGCAATTCGGTTCTCAAATTAAAGATACAATTACGCAGGTTTTAAAAGATTATGGGATTGAAAATGCACAGGTGAAAGCAGTTGACAAGGGAGCTTTAGACTTAGTTATTAAAGCGCGGACAATTGCCGTGGTACAAAGAGCTTTAGACTTAGTCGATCAACCAAATTGGGAGGTTTTATAATGACAGTTGATACTGAACGTTTACGCCGGACAATGATGTTTGTCCCAGGTAATAACCCAGCGATGGTCAAAGATGCTGGTATTTATGGCGCTGATTCCGTCATGTTTGATTTGGAAGATGCTGTCTCCATTACTGAAAAAGACGCCGCACGTTATTTAGTTTATGAAGCTTTGACGACTTTGGATTATGGTGATACAGAATTAGTTGTGCGGATTAACGGCGAGGATACACCTTTTTATGAAGATGATATTCGGGTTATGGTTAAAGCGGGTGTTGATGTTATTCGTTTGCCTAAAGTTGAAGATGCGCAGATGATGCACCATTTGGAAGAACGTGTCGTGGCTGCTGAAAAAGAATTTGGGAAGCCAGTGGGCTCAATTAACTTAATGGCTGCCATTGAATCTGCACAAGGCGTTTTAAATGCTGAAGAAATTGCTAAATCTTCCAAACGGATGATCGGCATTGCGCTATCAGCTGAAGATTATACGACCGATATGAAGACTCATCGTTATCCTGATGGTCAAGAATTGTTCTTTGCACGGAATATGATTTTACATGCAGCGCGGGCTGCTGGTATTGCAGCTTTTGATACCGTCTTTTCGAATATGGATGATCCAGAAGGCTTTTATCGGGAAACACGTTTGATCCATCAATTAGGTTTTGATGGCAAGTCATTAGTGAATCCACGTCAAGTTGAGATGGTGAACAAAGTTTATCAACCAACAGAAAAGGAAATTGTGAACGCCCAAAATGTTTTAGCTGCAATTGAACAGGCTAAACGACAGGGCTCCGGTGTTATTTCAATGAATGGTCAAATGGTTGATCGTCCAGTAGCTTTACGGGCTCAACGAGTAATGAAGTTAGCGAAAGCTGATAATTTAGTGGATCAGGAGGGCAATTATCTTGGAGAATAAAATTAAGCGCCAGTTACCCACAGATGTAATGCAAAAATTAGACAAAGAACCATTTGCATCAACAGATTTTGGTGAACCGACGATTCAACGGACGGCACCGAAAGTGACGGCCACGACAGGTCAACACAAATTGGCATCTTCTTTACAAGAAGTCGTTGAACAAACGGTTAAAGATGGAATGACGATTTCGTTCCACCATCATTTCCGTGAAGGGGATTATATTTTTAATCAAGTCATGCGCTTGATTATCGATGCTGGTTATAAAGATTTGACATTAGCACCATCTTCTTTAACCAATGTCATGAACGATATTGTTGTCGAAGCGATTGAAAAGGGCGTTGTGACTAATATTACCTCGTCAGGAATGCGAGGTTCCTTGGGGGAAGCTGTTTCACATGGAGCTTTGAAAAATCCAGTTATTTTCCGTTCCCACGGTGGCCGGGCTCGTGCCATTGAAGAAGGTTCCATTAAGATTGACGTTGCCTTTTTAGGTGTTCCCAATGCTGATGAAATGGGTAACGCCAATGGAATGGACGGCAAAGCGGCTTTTGGTTCCTTGGGTTATGCATTGATGGATGCTCAATATGCCGATAAGGTCGTTTTGATCACTGATGAATTGAAGCCGTATCCTAATACGCCCGCTTCGATCAAACAGACACAAGTTGATTACGTCGTCAAAGTTGATCAAGTTGGTAATCCTGATAAAATTGGTTCCGGCGCAACTCGTTTTACCAAAGATCCGAAGGAACTAAAAATTGCCAAGATGGTTAATGATGTGATTGTCAATTCACCTTACTTTAAAGAAGGTTTCTCTTTCCAAACCGGTTCTGGTGGGGCTGCTTTAGCTGTCACGCGCTTTTTACGTCAATCAATGCTCGATCAAAATATCAAAGCTTCCTTTGCATTAGGTGGCATTACCAAACCGACCATTGATTTACTTGAAGAAGGTTTGGTTTCTAAGGTTATGGATGTTCAAGATTTTGACAAGGGTGCAGCTGCTTCAATGCACGCCAATAAAAATCAACAAGAAATTGATGCTTCTTGGTATGCTGACCCTGCTAATAAAGGTGCTATGGTTGATCAATTGGATGTGTCCATTTTATCAGCCTTAGAAATTGATACGAACTTTAATGTCAATGTTATGACCGGTTCGGATGGTGTGATTCGTGGGGCTGTCGGTGGACATCAAGATGCCGCTACCTCCAAATTAACGATCATTTGTGCGCCATTAGTTCGTGGGCGAATTGCAACAGTTGTTCCTGAAGTAACCACGGAGGTCACTCCAGGTGCTTCGGTCGATGTTTTAGTTACTGAAGCTGGGATTGCAGTTAATCCACAACGGCAAGATTTACTGGATATTTTCAAACAAGTGCCGAACTTGGCGCTCTATACCATTGAAGAATTACAACAAAAAGCTCAACAAATTGTTGGTCAAGCTCAACCATTAGAATTTACCGATCAAACGGTGGCCTTAGTGGAATATCGTGATGGTACAATTATTGATGCAATTAATGCTGTGAAAGATTAGCTAGATTTGATGAAATTGTGATTTGCGCTGACAAAATATTATGTTACACTATTGCCCGAATAGCCCAAGGCTGTTCGGGTTTTGTTGTCAGGAGATTAATTGAGGATGTAAAAATGACCATACTGGATCATGGAAAAGAACAATCGATTATTGCTATTTTGCATAATAAGGATTGGCGTGCTAACCAGCAGCAACGACTTTTGAGCGATTATCGCATGGATGTAGTTTTAGGAATTAAATTAAATATTCCGGGAAAAATCAAGACCAACGAGGAGATTCAACAGATTTTTACAGCGGGTGTCAAAGAAATCCAAAGAATTTGTCGAGTGGCCGACTTACCATTAGTTTTTTGGAAACAATATTTGCGCCGCTTAACAGGTCCAGAATGCTTTATGGTCATTGCCGAAAATGTTGTCTTAGTGAAGCGCCAAATGATTCAATTTGAAGAACAATTTGCTTTAGGTCGGTTATTTGATGTGGATGTTTTAGGACAGTCAGTCACCAATCAATTATCGCGTACGGATTTGGGTCTACCACCACGAAAATGTTACGTTTGTGGTCGCCCGGCTAAGCAATGTGCCCGTAATCAAACGCATTCGATTGATGATTTAAAATCTGCGATCGATCAATATTATCATGAATATTTTGGAGCTCAAAGTTGATCGCGGCGCAAAAACTTGCCCAAACCGCGCAAACGGCTTTGTTGTACGAAGTGATCGTTTGGCCAAAGCCGGGCCTAGTGGACCCGGTAGACTCTGGATCACATCAAGATATGGATATTTTCACATTTATGAATAGTGCAGTTTCGTTATTACCATATTTTCAAGCAGCCGGACAAGCTGGGCAGACTTTTGCAGGCACTGATTTGTGGGAATTGTTTCAGCAATTACGTCAATTGGGGCAAGATGCTGAACAGACTATGTTTTTGGCGACTAACCAAGTTAATACGCATAAGGGGGCGATTTTTTCCTTAGGGATTGCTGTCGGCGCCACCGCATATTATTGTCAGCAACACGACTTTTCCGTTTTGGGTGTTCAACAAGTGGTTCGAAATATGTTGAAAGGTTTGACCAAACATGATTTTAATGAGCAGACGACCGATTTTTCACAAACTTTGACAGCAGGGCAAAAACAATATCGGCAATATGGAATGACTGGTGTGCGTGGGGAAGCCGAAGCGGGTTTTCCGAGTGTGGTGCAAGGTTCGCTACCTTTTTTACGCCGACAAACCGGTTACCGACAGCAACGTTTGTTAAACACATTGATGTTTCTAGCGGCGCAAACGGCTGATTCCAATTTGATCAAGCGGGCGCAATCAGTTGCGGTTTTGCCATGGATCAAACAACAAGTGGAACACTTTTTTGCATTAGGTGGAGCAAGGAGTTCAGCGGGCCAAGATTTTTTAACTGACTTGAATCAAAGCTTTATTCAGCGTAATTTGAGTTTAGGCGGTTGTGCGGATTTATTAATTTTGACAATTTACTTTGCGTTATTAGAGGGGAGTTTATGATGCAATTAACCACGAATGATGGGGTGCAATTAAGTTATCATGTGCAAGGAAACGGGCAACCGTTGTTATTTCTAGCTGGCTACTCCGGTAGTCAATTAGAGTGGCAACAACAGGTGCCTTTTTTTGTGGAACGAGGTTATCAAGTTGTGACAATGGATCATCGTAATCATGGGCAATCTTTTCGAACCAAGAAAAACTTGCGAATCGCCCGTTTAGCTGTGGATTGTGCGCAATTAATTGCCACTTTAGACTTGCGGCAAACAGTTTTGATTGGGCATTCCATGGGAGCGGGAGTTTGTTGGGCATATGAATCGTTGTTTGGTTATCAACGTTTGGCGGCGATGGTGGATGTTGATGAGTCACCTTTGACGCTCAATAATGTTAATTGGCCTTACGGAGCGCTGGATTTGACCTGGGAAAATGTACGCCAGCAGCAAAAACAGATTGCGCTAACCAAAATGACTTGGGGCCAAGTGAATACTGAGGTGTGGCAATCTTTGAAAAAACAGCGCCAAGCACACCCCTTTAGTCATGCATTGAATGCGCCGTTATTGACGGATCATTTGCTGCAGGATTGGCGGGATGTAGTAAGCACTAGTCCAGTGCCGCAGCTATTTTTAGGCAGTTTGCATTCGCCTATTTGGCAGCCCGGTTACTTAGATTTTTGTCAGGCCAAAGCGCCAACGAGTACCGCACACATTTTTGAAAATTCGGGGCACTTGCCGCATTTGGAAGAACCAGATTTATTCAATCAATGGGTCTTTAACTTTTTACAAACGCTATCTTGATTGTGATTGTCTTGATCTTTAGTTTAGCTGTATAATAGAGGCTTACAGTACAGATAAATTGGGATTAACTGAAAGGACGCAGACAAGATGAGTGATTTAGAAACTAAGATGAACACCAATGCTTTGAAGTTAAAACCGCAAGATATTTTTTTATTTAACGCTAGAGCTAATCAAACACCTGGTGTGATCAATATGACCGTGGGTGAGCCGGATTTTTTGACGCCGGAACATATTCGCAATGCAACAAGTCAGGCAATTTTGCATGAAGGTATGCACTATACGATTCCAGAAGGTAAACCGGAACTAACACAAGCAATTGCGGCTTTTTTGAACAAGAAATATAATTTACATTATGATCCCCAAACCCAAATTGTGACGACGATTGGCGTCACGGAAAGTGTTTTTACCACTTTGACGGCCATTTTGAATCCGGGTGACGAGGTGATTTTGCCGACGCCTTGCTTCACTATCTATGAGCCAGATATTTTGTTGAATCAAGCGACACCGGTTTATTTAAATACATCACAAACAGATTTTCGGGTGGATCCAGCGGCTTTACAAAAGTTGCTCCAGCAGCATCCTAAGACGAAAGCAATTATTTTAAATTATCCGAATAATCCCACGGGTGTTACGTATAATCGCCAAGAATTAACCGCTTTAGCCCAAGTTTTGAAACAATTTGAGATCTTTGTGTTAAGTGATGAAATTTACAGTGAATTATCATTTGCGGGTCAACACGTCAGTTTTGCAGAATTATTGCCAGAACAGACAATTTTGATGAACGGTTTGTCCAAATCCCATGCGATGACGGGGTGGCGTGTCGGCTATGTTTGTGGTCCCCAAAATGTCATGCAACATTTATTACATGTGCATGAATTAGTGACGACCTCGTTGCCAGAAGCCATGCAAGATGCGGCGATCGATGCTTTGACCAAGGGACAAGATGATCCGCAAGCGATGAAAGCTGAATATCAAAGACGGCGCGATTATTTGCAGCAACAACTGGAAGAATTGGGAATTACGACCTCTAGACCACAGGGAGCCTTTTATATGTTCATGAAATTACCAGCGCAGGTTAACCAAGATGATGTGGTGGTGGCCAATGAATTGTTAGAACAAGAACAATTAGCGTTGTTGCCCGGCAGTTTTTTTGGCTTAGGTGGCAGTGGCTATTTGCGGATTAGTTACGCTGCCAGCATGGAAAAAATTAAGTTGGCAGTGACAAAATTAGCCGATTACCTGCAAAAAGTAGGAGTAAATTAGAGTGCATGAGAAATAAGATTCAAGTTTTTTTTATTAAAATTTTAAAAGGGGCGTTGGTACTGTTTGCGTCCTTGATGTTCATTGGAGCTCTTTTAGCTAGCTGGCACTTATGGCGAGTTCAAATTGGTTTGGATCGTTGGTTGTTACCCGCTAGCTGGTTTTGTTTAGCGGTCTTGATTTTGGGAATTAGTTGGCTGCTCATCAAATTTCCTGATAATCCGCGCATGAATCGCTGGATTGTGCTTGGCTTATTAGGAATCTTTGCCATATTATTTTGCTTATGGTTGTATCAAACGCCCACCAAACAATTGAGCGATTATAAGAAATTTTGGAAAATCGGGCAACAGGCGGTAGCCGGACAGCCGATTTATCATACGGATAACAGTTATTTTTCAAAATGGGCTTATCAGACGGGCTTTTTAGTCTATGTAATTGGTTTTTTGAAATTATTTGGAGCCAATCTGCGGCTGTTTCAATTGTTGACAGTTGGGCAACAGTTGGTGGTACTGGGATTAACATATGTCTTAGCACAAAAAGTTTTTCACAAAGTTCAGCTGAGTCGTCTCAGTTTATTTTTAGTGGGCATTAATTTGGAATGGTCGGCGTTAAATAACCGGGTGACCAGTCAATATTTAGCATTGATTTTATTTTTATTGACATTCATTTTGATTATTGACGAACGACCGTTTAGCTGGCTAGCAGCGGGCATTACGTTGGCTTTGGGCAACGTGTTGCGTCCGTTGGGTGTTGTCTTTTTAGCAGGCATTGTCGTTTTTTGGCTCGTCTTTCGTTGTTGGCAACAGCCTGACTGGCGCAAAGCTTTAGGACATTTGGCGGGGTTAATTGTGGTCTACTGGTTGGTTTTAGTGAGTTTGTCGAGCGCGGTCAAGTTGTCAGGTCTCAATGAATACGGTTTGAGTAATCGCGACAGTGAATGGAAATTTGTGATGGGTCTGAATTACCCTAGCGCGGGAGCTTATGATAACGCGGTACGTCAAAAATTTAATTTGCATGATCGTCGGCAAACGATGCTCAAAAAAGAACAGCGGGTGACCCAAGAGCATATTCAAGATTTGAATCAAAATCATTTGTGGCTCAAATTATTTGTCAAAAAATTCTTTGTTTTGTGGTCGAATCCCTCCAATACGATTTCATTTTCATTGTTTGAACGCAATCATTCGCCTAAACAAGTTGATCGCCTAACGAGTCTAGCTTATGGAGTTACGGTGATTGAAATTGGTGCCGTCTTTTGTGGGGCAATTGTCTTATTGCGACGACACTGGTCGAGGAATTTTGGATTATTGGTTTTGCCCTTGTTTGCATATGCGTGCGCGCAATTGTTGATTGAGGTGCAAGGTCGCTATCGTATCGAATTTATTCCAATTTTGGCAATGATTGCGGCTACGGGCTTGCTAAAGGGATTGACGATAAAGGAGCAAAAAGTTGATGGCTAACAAACTAAGTATTGTGGTGCCTTGTTACAATGAACAAGAAGTTTTGCCTCAATCTTTGCCGGTGCTCAAACAGGTTTTGTTGACATTGATCGATCAATGTCAGGTTAGTTCGGATAGTCAATTGGTGTTCGTTGACGATGGCAGTGTTGATCAAACTTGGTCATTGATTGAGCAGGCTAGTGCTCAAGATCCCAATGTTTCAGGGATTAAATTGAGTCGCAATTTTGGGCATCAAGGTGCGTTGTTGGCCGGTTTGAGTGCGACACAAGATGCGCAATTGGTGGTTTCTATTGATGCAGATTTGCAAGATGATCCGCAAGTGATTCTGGAAATGGTTCAAAAATTTGCGGAAGGTGCGCAAATTGTCTATGCGGTCCGCAATAATCGGGCGACAGACAGTCGCTTTAAACGGGGGACAGCTGAACTGTTTTATAAATTGATGAATTGGCTGGGGGTCAAAATGATTCCTGATGCAGCCGATTTTCGATTAATGAGCCAACAAGCTGTGCAGGTGTTATTATCTTATCCCGAACGTAACTTGTTTTTGCGAGGATTAGTACCGTTAGTGGGCTTTTCCAGCGCCAAAGTCTATTTTCAGCGCCAAGAGCGAGCCGCCGGTGAATCCAAATATCCATTGCGCAAGATGTTACGCCTAGCTATGGATGGCATTACCTCATTTTCGATTGCACCGATTAAGTTAATTATGGGCTTGGGCTTTTCGATTGTGTTGGTGGCCTTTTTATTATTATTATATACAATCGTCCAAAAAATTCGTGGCGAAGTAGTGACTGGCTGGTCGTCATTGATGATTTCGATTTGGGCCTTAGGTGGCGTACAATTAATTTGCATTAGTGTGATTGGTGAATATGTAGGCAAAATTTTTAGTGAAGTAAAGCAACGTCCCCGTTTCACAATTGAGAAAAATCTGTATAATAGGAAGAAAAAATAACTTTTTTGGAGGAGCGAGCTTATGAAACGGAATATTATTGATGAATTAGCCTGGCGTGGCGCTATTAATCAACAGACCGATGAACAAGGACTCAAAGAATATGTTCAGGATCATCAGATTGCTCTATATTGTGGTGTTGATCCAACGGGTGATTCTCTGCATGTTGGTCATTTAGTCACGTTTATGATTCTGAAACGGTTTCAACTGTTGGGCCATAAACCGGTGATTGTGATTGGAGGAGCCACAGGTGCAATTGGCGATCCGTCTGGGAAAAAGGCGGAGCGGGTGCTTCAAACGATGGATCAAGTGGAAAAGAATCAAACTGCGTTAACGGCACAGATGGTTAATTTGTTTGGCACAGAAAACTTTGAGATTGTGAATAACTATGATTGGTTATCCAAAATTGATTTGTTAAGTTTTTTGCGTGATTACGGTAAAGTTTTCAACGTGAATACAATGCTGAACAAAGAGATTGTCGCTTCTAGACTACAAGTGGGGATTTCTTACACGGAATTTACTTATCAGATTTTACAGGCAGTCGATTTTTTGACCTTATATCGTGAACATGATGTTCAACTCCAAATTGGTGGTGGCGACCAGTGGGGCAATATTACGGCGGGCATTGATTTGATTCACCGGATTGAAGGTAATGAGACGAAAGCATTCGGTTTAACCGTGCCATTGTTGTTAAAAGCCGATGGCACGAAGTTTGGTAAAACTGAAGGTGGCGCGATTTGGCTAGATCCCAAGAAGACTAGTCCGTACGAATTTTATCAATTCTGGTTCAACACCGATGATCGTGATGTGGTTAAATACTTGAAGTACTTCACTTTCTTGGATCAAGAACAAATTGAGCAATTAGCCCAGCAAGTGGCAACTGAACCGGAACAACGGACCGCACAAAAAGTTTTAGCTCAAGAAGTCACCAAGTTTGTACACGGGCAAGCGGCTGTGGATGAAGCGGAACGAATCTCGGCGGCATTATTTTCGGGCGATGTGTTAAGTTTGACCACTGAAGAAATTGAACAAGGCTTCAGTTCGGTACCTTCTGTGGATTATGCAGGTGGTTCGTGTGATTTAGTTGGATTTTTAGTGGATCAAACCGAAATTGAGCCGTCAAGACGACAAGCACGTGAAGATATTCAAAATGGGGCAATTTATGTTAATGGTCAACGTCAACAAGATGTGGCCTACCAATTAGATCCTACACAGGCGTTTGATGGTCGGTTTGTGATTATTCGCAAAGGTAAGAAGAAGTATACTTTAGTGCGTGTACAACATTAGTCAAAGAAAGATCGGGTAGAAAAGAGATTGCAATTTCCAAAAACAATTTATGAATTAAAAAAGCAAGCTCGCCAGACCTTAGGACGAAATCCCAGAAATTGGTGGGTGATGGGTTTGATTCCCACCTTAGTCTTGATGTTTTTACTTTATTTTATTATGCAAATGGCGACGAACTTGTTGAATCAAATGCCGGCTAATCTGAATTATGAACAACTGTATACTTGGATTCAAAAATCGTTGGCTAATAGTCCACAAATTTTTTGGTATAGTTTGGAAGGACAATTGGCGTATGCTTTGGTCAGCATTGGCGTGAGTTTTTGTTTGTTAGACGAATTGCGAGGACGCGTCAAACCGCAGCAAGCTCAGATTAGCGCTAGTTTACAAGTTTTTTCACGACCGTATTTTTTGCGCGTCATTGTCTTATGGCTGAGTTATTACTTGGTGTTTGAATTGGGATTGCAATTATTTTGGTTATTCGGTCTGTACTTTAGTTACGGATTGCGGTTAACCTATTTGATTTTGATGGATTTGACGCAAAGTCAAAAAGTTACGTGGAAGCAAACTTTTAAGACTTTGTGGTATAGTTGGAAAATGATGCATGGTCATAAATTCCGTTTGTTCATGCTGGATCTGAGTTTTTTAGGTTGGGATTTATTGAATTTATTGACTTTAGGATTAACGAATCTGTATGTGGCGCCGTATAAAGCTGCTTGTTACGCGGCGTTTTATCAAGATATTTTGAATTTACAAATGAAAGCTCGTTATCAGAAGTAAAAAAGACCTTGCCACAATCTGGCGAGGTCTTTTAACATTGTTCTACAAAAATATAAGTGGCGGCCTCATGGCTCAGCGAGATATGTTTGTGCTCTTTGGTTTCTACCAAAACCGAGTTATCAAAGCTAGAACGTTTTTTGACAGTGACAATTTGGTTCAATTCTAAACCTAAGCCGCTAAAATAGGCTAAAAATTCATGGTTATCTAAGATGCGGACAATTTTGACCTGCATTGGTGGAATAGTTTCGGCCAAAATCAAATCGTCATCATCGCTTTCACCTTGACCATTGCCGGGAATGATGCCGCCATGCGGGCATTTTTGCGGATAATCCAGATAATGATTTAAAGCTTGAACCAATCGTTCATCAGTCGAATGTTCTAAAGCGTCGGCTTCGGGGTGGACATCAGTGATAGCATAATGTAATTTGTTTGCTAAAAAAACCTCCCAAAGTCGATGCTTCTGAACCAATTTTTCAGCCAGTTGTTGCCCAGTATCCGTTAGTTCAATGGAATTATACGGTGTATGCTCAATATAACCATTCTGGCTCAGAGTTAACAACATTTCGGTCACCGAAGGAGCGCTAACCTGCATCATGTTGGCCAATTTTTTATTGGTTACTTTTTGGGCACTTTGTTGTAATTCAAAGATGTTTTTAAGATAGTTTTCTTGGCTCGGTGACAAATGCTTGCGACCCCTTCCGATTTAAGATACCATTTTAGTATAAAGTGTTTCAGAATAACGTGCAATTTAATTTTGTAAGTATAAATGAGGAGTTTGGTGGAATGCGAACAGGTCGCTTTGATTTTTTAAGTTTAATAATTGGGATTTTTTCTCTGTATGTCGGATATTTGATTATGAGCCACCCATTAACGGGTTTGTTGTCGATTGTGGTGATTATCGGTATTTTTGCATTGTTGCGCGGAATTTATCAACTATGGTTGAGTTATCAGCTTCATAAACGGTTAAACAAGCGAACCGGCTGGCTGATTTTTTCGGCGATTGTGGATCTTATTTTGGGTTTTGTCTTCTTATTCAATCTGCGTGTGGCAGTGCCAACATTAATCTACATTTTTGCATTTTGGTTCATTATTGACGGGATTGCTGAGTTGAGCATTGCGCCATTGTATCATCTGGCTGGCAAAAGTTATCATTGGTTGGTGATTATCTTGGCTGTTTTGAGTATTATTGCGGGCATTATTTTGTTATTTGAACCTATGATGGCCACTGTATTGATTGTGGTTTTTGCCGCTGTTTATTTCTTTATGGCGGGTATTTTGGAAATTATCGAAGCATTTTAAGAGATAATAAATTGGGCTTGGCAAACAAGAATTATTTTGCTAATATATATAGGTGCTCAATTGCCATCTTAGCTCAGCAGGTAGAGCGCCACCGTGGTAAGGTGGAGGTCATCGGTTCAAATCCGATAGATGGCTTAATTAATAAATAGACTGTTACGAAATTCGTAGCGGTCTATTTTTTTAGAATGATGGAATTCAGGATTTTCCTTGTGTTCAAGTTAACTTGAAGAGCTACAATAAAGGCAACTAGGGAGGGATAGTATTGCAATATACAACGTTGGGTCAAACGAATATAAAGGTTTCTAAAATTTGTTTTGGTGGAATGAGTTTAGGCAAGCCCAAGACGATGCATGACTGGACGCTAGATGCTCAACAAAGTAGGCAAGTGGTTAAGCATGCGCTAGCGTTAGGGATTAATTTTTTTGATACCGCTAACACTTATTCGGCAGGTACTGGTGAAAAATATTTGGGACAGGCGCTCACAGAGAATGTCGCGCGGGAACAAGTTGTGATTGCTTCTAAAGTTTATTTTAATCCGGGACGATTGTCGAAGGCGGCAATTAATCGCGAAATTGAGGGAACGCTTAAACGGTTAGGCACGGACTATTTAGATTTATACATCATTCATCGCTTTGATTATGAGACGCCAATTGAAGAAACCATGTCCGCGTTAAACGATTTGGTGAAAGTGGGAAAAGTCCGCGCTATCGGGGCTTCAGCAATGTATGGTTATCAATTTATGCAGATGCAACAGGTTGCTAAAGACCACGGTTGGGCGCAATTTCAGACAATGGAAAATCATTATAATCTACTTTATCGCGAAGATGAGCGGGAGTTAATTCCGATTTGTCAACAAATGCAGGTGTCGTTGATGCCGTATAGTCCGTTGGCAGCCGGTCATTTAAGTCATTTGGGGTGGCAAACAGATACTTTACGCAGTCAAACGGACCGGGTGGCCATGGGTAAATATGATAAGACGAAAAATCAAGATTATCGCATCGTGCAACGAGTTAGTGAATTAGCTCAACAATATCATACGACAATGTCCCAAATTGCCTTGGCGTGGTTGTGGAGCAAGGGGGTCACGGCACCGATTGTCGGTTCGACCAAGTTGTCACATTTAGATGAAGCCGTTTCGGCATTAGAGTTGTCGCTTACGCCAGCAGATCAAGCTTATTTAGAAGAATTGTATCTACCCCATCCGATTGTCGGCGCTTTATCACAGAACCCGCCAACAGGCACCGTTTTGATTGATGAGAAAAAATAATAGTCTATAAAAAGAACGTTTAATGATTAGATTCACATCAAACGTTCTTTTTGACACCGTCTTTAAATTCCCTTGTCATAAACCGGAAATTGGTTGGCAGCGCCATAATCTTTGATCGGCGCCATTTGTTTTAATTGTTCCAGATCAGAGTCATTAATGACAAAATCCAGTTGTGTGTTGGCTTGGATATGTTGGGGATTTTCGGATTTGGGTAGCGGTAATAAGCCTAATTGCAGGCAATAGCGTAAGCACAATTGCGCTGGCTCTACTTGGTATTTGTGGGCCAAAGCTTGGACGGTCGGATTAGCTAAGACCACGCCGTGGGCAATGGGTGAATAAGCTTCGACTAAAATATCGTTTTGTTGACAAAAATCAATTAGCTCAAATGGAGTATTGCTGACATGGGCTAGAACTTGATTAACAGCAGGTTTGACATGACCATTATCCAAAATATTTTGGAGATCAACTCGTTCAAAATTAGAAACACCAATGGCTTTGATTTTACCAGCTTGGTAAGCATTTTCTAATGCCCGCCAAGCTTCTAAATTACCTTCAAAATAATGTTCACCATTACGAAAATCGGCCCAAGGTTGGGGACTATGAATAATCATCAAATCAACATAATCTAGCCCCAGTCTGGTCAGGGATTTATCAATGGCCGTTTGAGCTTGGTCGTAAGATTTAATTTCGGCGGCTAATTTAGTGGCAATAAATAATTCAGAACGATTGAGTTGAGTTTGCTTCAGTGCTTGCCCAATGCCCGCTTCATTGCCATAAGCTTGCGCGGTGTCGATGAGCCGATAACCAGCTTCCATAGCACTTTGCACAGCGTCGGCGACGTTTTGGTTGTCAACTAGCCAAGTACCAAAGCCCAATCGAGGAATTTGCACACTATTATTTAATTGATAAGTGGATTCTAAAATGTTCATTTAAGACACTCCTTTGCTACAATAATCAGAATTAATGTTAGTATAATAGTTCGAGTTGACTTTAAGTCAACGCTTGGGGGAATAAAAGATTATGATTTTAGCAGATAAACAATATGGAATTAGTGAATTTAGTCAGATTTTTCACGTCAAACCATCAACATTACGTTATTACGAAGACGAGGGCTTAATCAAACCATTACGCACAGCTAATAATCGACGATATTACACGCAAACGGATGCTGATTGGATTAAATTTTTATTGTGTTTGAAGGAGGCTGGTTTGAGTATTGATGAATTAAAGCAGTATGTGTATTGGGATCAACAAGGTGATCAAACCATTACGCAACGAATTGCTTTACTGAATCAGGCACATGAACGTTTGACGCAACAGGCTGATGAAATTCAACATCATTTGCAGCTTTTAAATGACAAAATCACTTGGTATCATCAGCGCCAACAAGGCCAAGTTGATCCAAATGAAGTGTTTCGGGATTATTTGGCGCGATTGGGTCATGAAATATAAAAAAGCCTTGATGAATTTTATCATCAAGACTTCTCAAAACTTAATTATTTAACAATATCTAAGGTTAATTTTTTGTTTTTGACTAATGCGGTGATTTGTAACTTATTCAACGACTTAGTTTGCTTTTTATTCGGTTTATTCTTAGCTTGGTTCACTAATTTAGTTAAATCAGCGTTCTTCACTTTTAAGCCACTAGCTAAAGCTGCCACATTCGGTTTTACTTCGTTACTTTTGACGTCGGCAATGCTTAATTGCATCCGATAGATATTAGAACCGTCTGTCAACAATTTGTAAGTGGTTGTTGGGCTAAAGAGAATGCTTAGTGGTTGTGATAATTTTGGAAATTGGCTAGCCATTTTGCCCTTAACTTTACCTGAAGCATTGAAGTTGTTGGCAAAAGTTTTACCACTGGCAATCACAGTTGGCTTTTTCACATTCACTGTAATTGGTTTTTTCAAAGATTTACTTTGACTAACCTTCACAGTTTGATTCTTGGTCGCAATTGGTAATTTAATCGTATATTTCTGGTTTTTAACGGTGACACTCTTTTGTTTGTTGCTGGCAACTTGATAATAAACTTTGCTGCCTTTGTCAGAATTACCCGTAATCTCTTGTTTGAAAGCTTGGGTACTCTTCGTTGTTTGTGCCGAAAATGGCTTGGCGCTATCCTTACCAGAGTTGCTATTGGAACAACCAGTGACCAATAAGGCGACCCCAGCGATAGCGACTGTCAATTTTTTATTAAACATGTTTTAACCACACTTTCATTTGAATTATCAATACTCATATTATAACAGTTTTCATATTGAAGTCATATGAATTCACTGAAAAGTCACAGATTGATAACTAGTGGTGTCTATTCTTAGTTAATGTTATAATTCGCTAAGGAAAAGATATAGGTGGAGATAGATATGAACGCATTGAAATCACCGACATTAAGCCGGATTTGGTATGCCATTTGGATAATTATGGTTGTGATTTCGCAACAATTACTGAAAATGAGTTACTCGGTAAAACAGATTAATTGGAGTTATGCCAGTTTATTTTTAATTAGTGCGGTATTGTTTTTGGTAGCGATGGTGGCACGTTATCGCTATGAAAGCCAAATTTTCACACCTCAAAATCCAACTTTCTTAGAGGGAGTTGGCAATTTTTTTGGTTTAGTGGCTTTTACAGTTGTTGCGATTGGCTTATTTTTGCTAATCATCAGTGGTTTAAAAGCAAAGGGACGTTTTCCCAGTTTACAAGTCAAAACAGATTACTTGGCTCGGGGAACGGTTGTTTTTTGGTTTGAATTATTAGCTTCCGCTTTGTTAGTGGCGGTTGAACAACAATTCGTGACGACGGGCTTTTTCTTTAATTATTTTTGGCGCCGTAATAATTTGACCAGTGCTTTGTTAGGAATTTTGGTGAGTGGTATCTTATATGGCATCTTAAATATGGAAACATTTAATTTCATAAATTTCTTTATTTATGGTGCCGTCGGTTGTTTATTGGCGATTGTGTACTTAGCTACGCAAAATTTTCGGATTAGTGTGGTCTTGGGAATTTTTGTGGCAATTTTGCGGGTGATTTTAATTTAGGAAGTCGCGGTGGTGCTATACACCGGCGGCTTTTTTTTGTACAATGAGTAAAACAATTTATTTAGAGGAGTGAAAGCTCAGTGGGTGAACAAGTTCAAGCAGATAGCATTATCGTGCTTGATTATGGTAGTCAATATAATCAATTAATTACGCGGCGCATTCGCGATATGGGCATTTACTCAGAATTATTGCCACATACAATGAGTGCTCAAGAGATTCAAGAACGGGCACCCAAGGGGATTATTTTGTCTGGTGGTCCCAATAGTGTTTACGATGATAAGGCGTTAACAATTGATCCGCAAATTTGGCAATTAGGCATTCCAATTTTGGGTATTTGTTACGGTATGCAATTAATGATGCATAGTTTGGGCGGACAGGTACAAGCTGCCGGTGCACCGGAATATGGTCGGGCGCAAATTACGATTGAAAAAACTCAAAATCCGTTATTACAAGCTTTACCGGCTCGACAATTTGTTTGGATGAGTCACGGTGATCGGGTAACAGCGATCCCAGATGGTTTTGAAACGGTGGCAATTAGCGATAATACGCCATATGCGGTGGTGGCTGATGAACAGCGGCAACTGTATGGTGTGCAATTTCATCCGGAAGTTCGCAATAGCGATCATGGTTTGGAAATGTTGCACAATTTTGCTTTTCAAATTTGTGGAGCTCAGGCTAATTGGAGCATGAAAGATTTTATTGATGAGCAAATTCAAAAGATTCGTGCGATAGTTGGTGACCGGCAAGTGTTATTAGGTTTATCAGGCGGTGTGGATTCTTCAGTGACCGGCGTGTTATTGCATAAAGCGATCGGTTCGCAATTAACTAGTATTTTCGTGGATCATGGTTTGTTGCGCAAAGGCGAAGCTGATGAAGTGATGGCTAGTTTAGAAGGCAAATTTGGCTTGAATATCATCAAAGTTGATGCTCAACAACGCTTTTTGGATAAGTTAAAGGGTGTTAGTGACCCTGAGCAAAAGCGGAAAATTATTGGGAACGAGTTTATTGAAGTTTTTAATGATGAAGCTCAAAAATTAGATGGCATTGATTTTTTGGCGCAGGGAACTTTATACACAGATGTGATTGAAAGCGGGACAAATACCGCGCAAACGATCAAATCACATCATAATGTGGGCGGATTACCTGAAGAAATGCATTTTACCTTGATCGAACCGTTGCGGACTTTATTTAAAGACGAAGTTCGTGAGCTGGGAGAACAAATGGAGATGCCTCACGATTTGGTTTGGCGGCAGCCGTTTCCAGGCCCCGGCTTAGGGATTCGGGTGTTAGGTGAAGTGAGCGCTGATAAGTTGCAGATTGAGCGCGATAGTGATTATATTTTGCGGGAAGAAATTAAAAAAGCGGGCTTAGACGAGTCCATTTGGCAATACTTTACCGTTTTGCCGGGGATGCGTAGCGTTGGCGTTATGGGCGACGGTCGGACTTATGATTATACGGTCGGAATTCGGGCAGTCACCTCTATTGACGGCATGACCGCGGATTTTGCGCAAATTCCATGGGATGTGCTGGCGCAGATTTCCACGCGCATTACCAATGAAGTGGCACACGTGAACCGCGTTGTCTATGATATTACGTCTAAGCCACCCGCAACCATTGAGTGGGAATAAAGAGCTAATAAAATATAACGGGGAACTGATAACGCAACAGTTAACAGTATAGATAGTTCCCTACCAAAAAAATCCTGTCGATTGATTAATTGACAGGATTTTTGAATTCTATTTTGATACATAAAGAAATAGTAAGTCACTTTAAAGTTTGATTAGTTCCCTTACCATAAGCATTTTCAAAATAATTATTCTTCTTTTCAAATTCAAAGTTATCACGATTGATAAAACCTAGAATTGAATCATGATCGTACAAATCCATTAAAAATGAAGCAACTTGTTCGGCAGTATGATATTGTGGAAAAGCCTGATCATAATCATAGTCTTCCACATTATTTGCCACTTTACCAAATTCGGTTTTCGTGGCCGCAGGAGCTAGGACCTTTGCACGCATCTTGGCGCCAGTTTCTTTCAATTCTAGCGCCAAACCTTCTGTAAAAGCACTGACAAAAAATTTACTAGCGCAATAGGTGATTGCGTTTGGCACAATTTCATAACCACCAGCCGATGAGATGTTGATAACTTGAGTTCCTTCAACATTCCAATAGTCCTTGACGAATAAAGTGGTCAGTAGCGCTAGAGCTTCAACGTCCAATTTTAATAGAGATTGCGTCCGTTCATCATTTTGATCTTTTATAAGCGAATACATTCCCATACCTGCATTATTGATTAATGTTTCGATATCATAATTTGATAAGCTTTCCCAAAAACTGTTTATTGCATCAGTTTTTGTTAAATCAAATGTTTTTATTACGGCATCAATTTCAGGATAACTGCTTTTAAGTTCATCTTTTAAATTTAATAATTTGTCTTTTCTCCTCGCTACAAGAATCAAGTTTTTCCCGCGGGACACCATTTTTTTAGCTGTTGCTAAACCGATACCTGAACTCGCGCCAGTAATCATTACATATTTATTCATTATATTTCTCCTCGTATAATTTAATTAATGCAGAACAGTCTGTGTCCAGAAACATCTAGGGGATGTCCTCATGTAACGGAACCACTAGTACTTGTGAAGCAACAGTCTCATTATCTTCCCCTCCTTTCAAAAAGAAACTAATGTCCTACACAATGGGGCAAGCACCTCCTTTTTCTCTTACAATGAAATGAGCTTTGGTACAATAAAAAATAGAAGCGAGGAATAAAAATGAATTATACAATTGGAGAAATCTCCCAAAAAGAACATTTATCAATTGACACCTTACGTTTTTATGAAAAGGAAGGTTTAATTATTCCCGCCCGGGATTCGAATAACAGACGTGTTTATGACGATAAAGATATTGTTTGGATTGAGTTTCTCAAGCGCCTCAAAAAAACAGGTATGAAAATATCAGATATGCGAGAATATGCTAACCTTAGATATCAAGGAGACGAAACGATACCGCTCCGATTATCACTACTACAAGATAGATATGGTGAATTGCTCATCGAATTGGAGCACACTCAAAAAAGTTTAAGTTTTCTTAAAGCTAAAATTGAGGTATACCAATCAATGCTTGAAGACCAATAACTCATTGCTTTTCTTTATCATAATGATAGATGGTGAACAAAACTCCATGTCAAATAAGATTTAACTTTACTGACTAATTTTTTTGAAGACGTTGGTATCACGTTAATTTTCTCTTTTTAGTAGCGAATAATAATCAATCAAAGAAAAAAATTATTAATTTGTCTAGGCAGCACTCTAGGTCATATCTTCAATTAAATCAAAGTCAACTAAAAGGATTGATGTCGATATTTTATCGGTGTCAATCCTTTTAGTTTGTTTTAAATCAACGATTAATGACAATTTCTAATTCTGCCAGCTTCTGAAACAGAATTTTGGTTCAAATTAAGTTAACAAATTGCACTCGGGTGTGCAAAAGATTGTATTAATAAATGTAAACGATTGCTTTACTATCCTTGTTAAGGAGGTTAGCGAATATGACAACAAATTGGTTAGGATTAACAGATAAAATTTTTATTGTAACAGGAGGTTCTTCAGGCATTGGTGCCGCTATTATTCAAGAATTATTGGCTGATGGTGCTTATGTCTATAATGCTGATTTACAGGCGTCTGAAGTGAAGAATCCCAAATATATTTATCAAAAAACTGATGTGACATCTCAAGATGACATTACTCAATTAGTGGCACAGGTGGTTGATAAGCATGGACATTTGGACGGTATTGTCAATAATGCTGGCATTAATTTGCCTAGATTATTGGCTGATCCGAAAGATGCCCATGGTCCATATGAATTTACAGCACAAGATTTTGAAAAGATGTTTAGCGTGAATGTCAAGAGTGTTTTTTTATTAAGTCAAGTGTCCGCACGTCAAATGATCAAACAACATAATGGTGTAATTATCAATATGTCCTCCGAAGCAGGTTTAGAAGGTTCTGTGGGACAAAGTATTTATGCAGCTACCAAAGGAGCCATTAATGGTTTCACTAGATCATGGGGGAAAGGAATTAGGTGAATACAATGTTCGGGTTGTGGGGGTAGCTCCTGGCATTATGGAGGCGACTGGTCTGCGGACATTAAGATATGAAGAAGCTTTGGCCTATACCCGTCATCAAACTGTGAAAGACATTCGAGCCGGTTACAAGAGTAAAAGTACGACACCTTTAGGTCGAAGTGGTCGTTTATCTGAAGTAGCTTATTTGGTGGCCTATTATTTGTCAGATAAAGCTAGTTATATTACTGGAATTACGACCAACGTCGCTGGAGGCAAATCTCGCGGATAAGGAATTGAAGCCATGAATGATCAGGATTACGTATTATTAAACTTTTTTCTAAAAAATGATTCTGTGTCAATATCAGAGCTAATGGGAGAGTTTAATGTTTCAAAACGGACAATCTTGAAGCGGATTCAAAAATTAAATGAAGATTTATCACAAAGAGCAATCATCCGTCATCATGGTGTCCGGTTTTATCTGGTTATTCAAGATTTTCAATATATTAATAATTTGCAGTCAGGAAAATTAAAAGAATCACTAGATTTAAATGATCTATCTAAGCGGAGAGCCAAGCTTGTTTTACAATTGATTTTTTCCACAGGTTACATTGTTTTAGACGATTTAGCTGAATCGTTGAGTATTAGCAAGGGAACGTTGAATTCGGATTTGAAAAGTTTTAGGCAAGTCCTGTATCAAGATAAATATCCAGCCAAACTAATATCTGCTACCAATCGGGGAATTCGTTTGGTGGTAGATCATAATTATGTTTATGGTTTGTTGTTAAAAAATTTTGTGAGTGATTATTATCGACTGGATCAAAATTACTATGTACAGACTAAGGCTGGACAGCAGATTCAAAAAGCACTGGATGACTTAAAGTTAACAGAAAATAGCAAAACGGAAATCTTGAAAAATTTTGTGATTTTAAAGAAGTTAATTCAGACCAATATTCGCATGAAAGAAATGATTACCAATTATTTGGATGTGCTTGATTTGACCAAATTAAAACCACTGATTGTTGCTTGTAATCAGGGGGTAGGTTGTTGCTTAACCAAGACTGAAATTTATTTTTTATTGCAGATACTCAGTGTTTACGCCAATTCTTTCGTGTGTAATTCTAAATTACAGATAGCGTTAATGCAGGTGCAAAAAATTTACTCGTTGACATTAACGAATATTGGTCAAGAACTGGATGTAACGTTAGATTTTGCTTCTGCTTATGAACAAATTAAATATCACTTAATTTTTATGATCAATCGGTCGGTTTTTAAAATTCAAGAAGATGCTTTTTTAAGCGAAGGACTTGCTGCCAATTATCCGATTGCTTCAGAATTAGCGTTGATCACAACGCATATTTTTGAACAACAGTTAGACTTGACCATCTCAAAAAGTGAATTAGATTATCTGACAATTGATTATCAAATGGCTTTAAATAAACAAAAAAGTTCATCTGCTGAGAATAAAGTTGCCATTGTGGGACCGGTTAGTAATAGTATTCGTCATTTTGTCGCCGAACAAATGAATGACATTTTTGCAGATAAAATCCAAATGGTGAGTTTTGAAGATGATGCAGCTTTTAGGCGTACGCAGGAACATTTTTTACTAGTTTTTTCTAACTATCCATTGCAAATGGTAAAGAGTCAGACCCCTGTTGTTCGGATTAGCAGCATTTTTCGTAAAGAAGAATTACAAGCCAAGATAAAAATTTTTTTGTTGATGGAGCAAATCGAAGCGGGAAATTGTACATTGCAACTCTGTCCTTTGAATGGTCAACAAGGCTATTTGCAAGCTACCGAAGCTATGATTCGAGAAGAGATAGCCCGTGGACGTCTCAGCAAAAATTTTTTAGATTTGTGGAAAAAACGAGAACAGCAGACGGTCAATGTTTTTAGTCATGGAATTGCCATTCCACATGTTGTCGATGATACAGGACACAAGCAAGTTTTATTAAAAATTGGTCTTTATAATCAAGCAATCGTTTACGCACGCAAACAGGTAAAAATCATTTTTTTAATTGGCATTCCCAAACAATTAGATACTGCTTTGAATAAAACATTGTCAGAAATTTATGATTTTATTTTTATTGTTTCCCACAATGAAGGAATTTACCAAAATCTTTTACACTTAACACCGGGTGCACCATTGACCAAATTAATGGAGGGGATTTAACAATGATGATCATGTTTGGGTTAATCTTTGTTGGCGCTTTTTTGTTACAAGGCTTATTAGGATTTTTTCAAATTAAAAATTTTTCAATGAATTATCGGCTATTACGCAAACAAGGTCAACGAGTTCTCATTGGGAAAAATCCTAAAAAAATACGGTCAGGAACATTGTTATTGTTAGCGATGAATGAAAGTGGTCAAATTCAAGATGCCAAACTAATGAAGGGAGTAACTGTTTTTGCAAAATTTAAAGATCTAACGTCATTAAGAAATCAGAATTTGGCGATGGTTGCTACTGATTATGACAGTTTACATCAATACGATACTCTCACGAGGCAATGTATTCAAAATGCGTATAAAAATTATGTTGATTTTCAGACTGGGCAACTGGCTAGTTCAGAATATGATACCCAGATTAATGTTTTTGCGCTGCCGATGTTTGTGCAGTTACGTAGTTGGGTAGCCAAATTAAAACAAAAAATATGAATTCAAAAATGGAGATGAATTGTTATGAAATATGTTGCAGGTTTTGCCAAAGGCTTTATGCATTTATTTCAATTAGGAGGCAAACAATTTGCGGATTGGGTGAGTTCAATTGTCCCTGTAGTTTTGATGTTGTTAGTGTTAATGAATGCGATTGTGGCCTTGGTGGGTGAAGAGCGAATGAATCATTTTGCGCGCGCTGCATCCAGTAATATCTTTATGCGTTATCTAGTTTTGCCTTTTGTTTCAGCTTTTATGTTAGGTAATCCCATGGCTTTTACGATGGCCCGTTTTTTACCAGAATATTATAAGCCGAGTTATTATGCTTCCCAAGCCCAATTTTGTCATACCAGTAACGGAGTCTTTCCCCATATCAACCCGGCGGAATTGTTTATTTGGATGGGTATTGCACAAGGGGTTCAGAAGCTAGGATTAGACACAATGGAATTAGCGATTCGTTATTTACTTGTGGGATTAGTGATGAACTTTATTGGCGGCTGGGTAACAGACTACACCACTGCTTATGTATGTCGAACTTCGGGCATTCAATTATCTAAAGAGGCTGATACAGGTAAGGTTGCTGAATCATAATTAGGAGGTGCAAGATTGATGGCTAAATGGCAAAGTGTCAAAATCAAAAAAGGTTCTGGTGGATTTGGGGGGCCCTTAATCATTACTCCCACGCCTGAAAAACACAAATTTATTTACGTCACAGGTGGCAGTCGACCGGCAATTGTGGATAAAATTGAAAAAATCACGGGGATGCAAGCAATTGATGGTTTTAAAACATCGATTCCTGATAATGAGACCGCGTTAGCAGTCATAGATTGCGGGGGAACTTTAAGATGTGGAATTTACCCTAAAAAAGGAATTCCTACCGTCAATGTTCTGGCGACCGGTAAAAGTGGTCCATTGGCTCAATTTATTACCCCAGAAATTTATGTATCAGCGGTTAATGTTGATCAAGTGCAAGCAACAGAGAAAGTAGCGACCACATCAACAACCATTTCAGATGATACCGAGACAAAACATTCGAAATATGATAGCAGTCAAACAATTACACAACAAAAAAGCAGCACCAGTCTTTTAGCTAAATTTGGAATGGGTGCTGGTAAATTTATTGCGATTTTTAACCAAGCAGGCAAAGATGCTATTCAAACCGTGATCAATACAATTTTACCGTTTATGGCCTTTGTTTCGTTATTAGTTGGCCTGATTGAAGGATCAGGTTTAGGTAAATGGTTTGCCAAATTGATGGTACCGATGGCTGGTAGTATTTGGGGACTTTTAATTATTGGTTTTATTTGTTCCTTGCCATTTTTATCGCCTGTTTTGGGACCGGGTGCGGTGATTGGGCAAATTATTGGAACTTTAATTGGGGTGGAGATTGGCAAAGGGCATATTCCCCCGCAATATGCCTTACCGGCTTTGTTTGCGATTAATACCCAAAATGCCTGTGATTTTATTCCAGTGGGTTTAGGATTAGAAGAAGCTGATGCTGATACCGTGGAAGTTGGGGTACCATCAGTTTTGTATTCGCGCTTTTTAAATGGTGTGCCACGTGTTTTCGTTGCATGGTTGGCCAGTTTTGGCTTGTATTCGGGTAGATAACAAAGCATGAGAGAAAATGCATTATTGGAGTGAAAAGTTATGGTAGGTGTGAATCCCAAAAAAATTATTTTTGTAACAACGATAAAAGAAATCGGGGCGGAAGCTAAAGAATTCCAAGATATTAAAATGATGATTCTTTTTGGTTCCAAAGCGCCAGATGCTTTACGTTCGTCTTGTTATATCATCGAATTGAATACTGTCAATTCAACAATTAAAGCAGGAATGTTTTTACAAATTAAAAACTATCATTATACTATTACCGCCGTCGGGAGTGAAGTACAAACTAATCTTGGTAATTTGGGTCATATTGCGATTAGCTTTGATGGTTTAACTAAACCCAAGTTGCCGGGAACATTGTATGTGGAAAATGCACCATATCCGGATGTCCATGTAGGTGATAGCATTCAAATTATTGCTGATTAGAGTGGAGGTATTATCATGGAGTTTTTATTGGATACAAGCGACTTACAAGCAATTCAAAAGTACTCAACCATTATTCCCTTAAGTGGTGTTACCACTAATCCGTCTATCATTAAAAAAGGAGGCAAAGTGGATTTCTTTGCACGGATGAAACAAATTAAACAAATGTTAGGACCAGAGCGGACTTTTCATATTCAAGTTGTCGGTACAACAACAGCAGAAATGGTGGCCGATGCGCAGACAATTCGCCAAGAAATCGGGGCAGATGTCTATGTAAAAGTTCCGACGACAGCTGCAGGTTTAGCAGCAATGCAAATTTTAAAAGCAGATGGCTTTGGCATTACCGCTACGGCCATTTATACCGAGTTTCAAGGCTTTTTAGCGACAGCGGCAGGCGCTGATTATTTAGCGCCTTATTATAACCGGATGGTCAATATGAATATTAATGCTGACCAAGTGATTGCGGATATGGCGCAACAAATTAAGCAGTGTGGAGCAAAAACTAAAATTTTAGCAGCTAGTTTTCACACGGTGCAGCAAGTTAATGCAGCCTTAGTGCATGGAGCCCAAGCTGTCACTATGGGACCAGAAATATTAGATACTGGTTTAGGAGTTTCGGCAATTAGTGCAGCAGTCAATGATTTTACTAAAGATTGGCAGTCTATCTATGGCAATACAACAATTGCGACATTGTGATAACAGATAAGTTTAAAATGAAAGAATGCACTTCCAAATTATGACAATTTTGGAGGTGCATTTTATAATTAAACTATTTAAACAAAATAAAATTGATCTTTAACATCTAAAAAACATGATTATTTAAGACTAATTTTTGGCAATAATTGTACCATTTGCTCTACGATCAAATCCGCAATGGCCGTTTTAGGCAGAAGTTCTGTCGTGATTGGTGGCTGATTTTGCGACAACATTGTGACTTGATTGGTATCGCCGTTGAAACCAACGCCGGGTTGTGAAACATCATTAGCTACGACCAAATCTAACTGTTTGCTGACTAATTTGTGTTGCGCATTGACCTGCAAATTTTGAGTTTCGGCAGCAAAGCCCACGGTGATTTGTTGCGATTGTTTGATTTTCGCCACCGATTTTAGAATGTCCGGCGTTTTTTCTAATTCTAAGGACCATTTTGCGGCAGCAGTTTTTTTGATTTTTTGTGCGGCAACTTGGACCGGTCGAAAATCCGTTACGGCGGCTGCCATCACTAAGCCGTCACTATTGGCGAATTGTTCTAAGACAGCATCGTGCATTTGCGCACTAGTTTTCACGGGCACCAACTGAACACCAACTGGTGGTGTTAAATTGGTTGGACCACTGATGAGTATCACCGTGGCGCCCCGTTTTTGTAAGGATTGAGCTACAGTGTAGCCCATTTTGCCGGAAGAATCATTGGCTAAAAAGCGTACCGGATCAATCCGTTCGCGTGTTCCACCAGCCGTCACCACAATTTTTTTACCAGCTAAAGTCGTACTAGTCTGAAAAGCCGAACAGATATTTTGCACAATTTGTTCAGGCTCGGCGATATGTCCCTTGCCCGAATAGCCTTCTGCCAAAAAGCCGACAGTCGGTTCAATGATTTGGACACCATCAGCACGTAAAGTTTGGAGATTCCGTTGAGTTGCGGGGTTGTACCACATTTGATCATTCATCGCAGGTGCCACAATTTTTTGAGCATTGGTGGCTAACAAGGTTAAACTTGCAAGATCGTCAGCAACGCCTTGCGCCATCTTGCACAGAAAATCCGCACTGGCAGGTACGACAATTGCTAAGTCAGTCCACTTGGCAAGTTTGACATGCAAAACTTTATCGGCTTTGGCGTCAAACATATCCGTGTACACTGGTCGTTGCGATAACACTTGAAAACTTAACGGTGTGACAAATTCACCAGCTGCTTTGGTTAGCACGACTTGAACTTGGGCATTTTGTTCGATCAATAAGCGGGTTAATTCTAAAGCGCGATACGCCGCGATACTACCAGTGACGTAAAGTGTAATCTTCTTATCTTGGAGCATACATCTCACCTCGAATTAAGCAACGACTTTAGCTTGTAAGCCAAAAATCACAGCGATTATAATTGCTAATTCATAATCTGTACATAATTTGCCTTGGCGTAAAGCCAAAAGTTGGTCATCAACTGGCGGCCAAGCTTGACCTGTTCGTTGAATAAAAAATTTTTCGGTAATCGCTAATTGTTTCGGATCGGGCCAAATGTACATTAAGCGTTCAAAAGGTGTGATTTTTTGTTGATCCAGCGCAGCAAAAGCTTGAACGCGCTGTTGCACCATGGGCGGCAGTTGACTGTTGGGACACAATAACTGCTGATCTGAGGATAACTGCCAGTCAGTGATTGACTGCCATAAGCTTTGTTGTTCGGACGAGCTGGGGTAGAAATTAGGTCCTCTTTGCTGTAAAAAGTAATCAATGACTGCCACCATGACCGTTTGTTCGTAAAGTGGTTGCTCAGGACTACTTTTAAATTGCCAAATCTCAGGCTCAACTGGCAACCAAGGCTGCTTCCATTGTTCTTCAAAACTCGTTTGGATATCATTGATTTGTTCTTGTACAGGAAAAATGTACGTCATCAATGTGAATGGTTGTAAATTAAATTTAGTGAAATATTGCTTTCTTGCTTGTAAGACATCAGGTAATCCTTGCTCAGGTGCCTGAATGTTTCCTTTTTTGTCTAAAGACCAATCGTAGATGGCCTTATGTAACTGTGTCTGATTCATTAAAAGATCCCCCCTAATCTAATAACCAGTAACTATCAAAGATTTTATAATTTTTTGTCACATTTGCCAAATGTTTTCTAGTTGATTTTGGCGTGTAAAAAACATTTCTAACTTAGTGGTAAAATAAAAAGTGTTTAATTATTGAAGCGAGGTTTGATTAATGCAACAAAAAGTTTCTTGGTCAACTAAAGTAGCGATTGTGTCGGCTGGTTTATTGACTTTTATTGGGATTTTAGTGGAAACTTCCATGAATGTGACTTTCCCCAATTTAATGAAGGAATTTCAAGTTGATTTGGCGACGATTCAGTGGGTTACCACGGGGTATTTACTGTTGGTGACGTTAGTGATGAGTACGACTTCTTATTTGATCAAGTGCTTTGCTGCGCGAAAATTATTTTTGACGGCCACGTTGATGTGCTTAATTGGAACTTTAACTTGCGCCAGTGCGCCGAATTTTATTGTGTTAATGGTTGGGCGTTTGTTAGAAGCGGTGGCGACTGGCTTATCAACACCAACTTTATTCCATATTATTATGTCCAAAGTGCCGGCCAACAAAATGGGGACGTACACAGGTTTTGCGACGATGATTACGTCTTTTGCACCGGCGTTAGGGCCAACTTACGGCGGTATTGTGAATAATTATACGTCTTGGCGCTGGATTTTTATGGGGGTGTTGCCGCTGATTGTGCTCATTATGATCACAGGTTGGCTGACGATTGATGTGAAATCGCAAGCTACACCCCAAAAATTTGATTGGCTCGGCTTATTAAGTCTGGCACCAACGCTAGTGGCATTCGTTATTAGTTTTGATCAAGCTGGGGCGCACGGCTTTTTGAGCTGGGAGTTTGGCTTATTTTTAGTGATTACCTTGTTTTGTGCAGGATTGTTCGGCTGGCATTTAAAGGTTGGTCAAAATCAGCTTCTGAATTTTAAAATTTTACAAAATCCGATTATTGCTAACCGGGCAATTAACTTTTTTATTTTACAATTCATCAATATTGGAATTTCATTTGTGATTCCGATTTTCTCGGAGCAAGTTTTAGGCACTAATTCGATGGTTGCCGGTTTGATTTTGTTACCGGGATCGTTGCTGGGAGCGGTGATGTCCCCGATTGCTGGCAATTTGTATGACCATTTGGGTGCGTTTGTTCCGCTGTTGCTTTCTAATTGTGCGATTATCATCGGCAGTTTGCTCTTTACGCTGTGGACACATCAGTTGAATTTGCTGCTGATTGTTTTCTTTTATTGTTTCATGCGCGGTGGCTTTAATTTGGGCTATGGGAATACGATGTCCGATGCTAGTCAATATGTTGAGGTAATGACTAAACCGGATGTCAATTCGCTGTTTAATACTTTGCAACAATATGCTGGCTCTTTGGGCACCGGTATTTTATCGGCGATTATTTCGACGAAACAATTGACAGCTGCTCATACGCATTTTGCTCAAGCAACAGCACAAGGCAGTCAATTTGATTTTGGACTTTTAGTCGTGTTGGGCGCGGTGGCATTGGCGACGACATTAATTAGTCAACATTATCGTAAACAACAAAGTTTGAATTAAAAAAATGATCTGGTTTTTAAAGTTAATTGGACTTTAGAAATTAGATCATTTTTATTTAGTTTTTACAGGCCAAGTGTCAGGATTCATCACGTCTGTTTGCGCATTCTTGAGTTCATCTTCATATAATTGCTTTTTGTGTTTTAAATATTTGATGCGGGTTTGCACGTCTTTTAATTGTTGTTGCGCATTTTGGTATTGTTCTTCGATTAATTGATAGCGTTCAGGAATCGTCGAAGCTCCTTGCAAACATAAATCGACATAGTGTTTAACATTTTCAATGCTCATCCCGGTTAAACGTAAATTGTGACAACCTTGGAGCCAATTGAGGGCACTTTGGTCAAATAGCCGGCGATTATTTTGGTCACGTTGGACACTGGGTACCAGTCCTTGATCAGTATAATAACGAATGGTGTGTTCGGTCAGATTTAATTGGGTAGCCGCCTCTTTCACAGTTAGCAAATTTTGTTTTCTCCTCCAAAAAATTTTGATTCCAGCTTGACTTCGTGTAACTCGAAGGAACTAGACTAAGTATACATTGAGGATTGATGGAGGTAAAGATAATGGCAGAAATAGCAACTTTGACGTTAAATAATGGGGTCAAAATGCCCCAAGAAGGTTTTGGAGTTTACCAAATTGATGATTTAGAAACTTGCAAACAAGCAGTCAAGGATGCCTTAGAGATTGGGTATCGTTCTTTAGATACCGCGCAGGCCTATCATAATGAGGAGGCAGTGGGTGCCGCAATTGCCGAAAGTTCAGTCGATCGCCAAGATATTTTTTTGACGACAAAAGTTTGGATTTCCAATTATGGTTATGAGCAAACAAAAGCTTCAGTTGAGGAATCTTTGCGCAAATTACAAACCGATTATTTGGATTTGGTGTTATTACATCAACCTTATGGTGATTATTATGGTGCTTATCGCGCTTTAGAAGATATGTATGAGGAGGGGAAGCTTCGCGCGATTGGAGTGTCGAATTTTTATCCAGATCGTTATGTTGATTTGGTAAAATTTAATCGGATTGTTCCCGCCGTTAATCAGTTAGAGACGCATGTGTTTCATCAGCGCCAAATTGATCGGGAATATTTACAAAAATATGGTACGCAAATTGAATCTTGGGGACCATTTGCGGAAGGACGCAACGACTTTTTCAATAATGCGACGTTAAAAGAAATTGGCGCTGAGCATGACAAAACGGCCGCTCAAGTGGCGTTACGCTTCTTAATTCAAGAAGGCGTGGTAATTATTCCTAAATCAACCCATCAAAAGCGCATGCAAGAGAATTTAGATATTTGGGATTTTGCATTAACCGCTGCTGAAATCGAACAAATTACAGCTTTAGATACTAAAACTAGTCTCTTTTTTGACCATGCAGATCCTCAAAGGGTGGAGTCAGTTACGCAATTCACGCTTTAAAAAGATTGATGAATGCAGAAAGCAAGATAAGAAAGTTTGGCTGGCGCCAGGCTTTTTTATTTTGTACATACGTTATGTGAAAAAAGTATATAAGGGATACGAAAATTAATAGAACGGGAGTCATTGGCGTGAATGCAATTATTTTTCATGGGTCAGCACCGCATGCTACTGCAAAGCAGTTTTGGTATCCAAATATTTCACGGAATTTGAATTCACGTGGGATTGCCACAATTGTTGCGGATTTACCGAGATTGGATCAAGAACCATTGACAGAGACATTATTCAGGGAATGCACTTGAAAATTGATCAAGAAACCATTTTGATTGGTCATTCGGCGGGTACCAATATTATTTTTGCTTTGTTAGAACAACAGGCAGTGCCCGTCAAAGCGGTTTATTTGTTAGCTGGCTATTGTCAACCAAATGGCATGCACCATACGACTTTAAAGGATGCTTATGACTGGAAAACGATTAGCCAAAACGCTAATGAGTTTTATATTTTTAATTCGTTCAACGATCCTTTCAATTGCAATGAACAACAGGGTCAAATTTTATTTGAGCATTTGGGTGGAACACTGATTTTACGCAATGATGGACACTTCACGCAAAAGCAGCAGCCGTTATTATTGACGTTATTGGAACAGTATTGAAATATTAATAACAAACGATTTATAAAAAAATCTTATCAATAATAAAATGATTAATTATCAGTTATAAAAATATTAAATTTTGTATAAATCATAATCATTAGGAATAATTTTAATGAATTAAATATATATCATTTTGTTTTTGCGCAAAAAAATTAACATAAATTGTTATTTGTATTTCTAGACTATTTGCAGAAGTAAATTAAACGTTTTATACTGAAATCAATTTCACAAGTGTAATTGTCTGCAAAATTAGAGGAAGTATGATAAAATGCGCGATTATTTTTATTTAGCTAAAACTAATAGTAACTATAAGAAAATTCTTGGGGGTCACTCCTTTTAGGATTGTGTTTTCTATTCCAAATTAGTTTCAGTATGCCAGTCAACGCGTCAATTAAAACAAATTTTGCAGAAACAATTAAATCTGCTCAATTACTTACGGGTGCTGACACGAATGCGATCCAACCATTCTAAAAAAATTTGACTCCAAAGTCAATTACTTGGCAAACGATGGATAAATATCCTGGGGTTAATTTAGTTTCTGAGATGGGATCCGGAGCGCCAGCAGTGGATGCAGCACATTCGTTTCGCCCCATGTTCACGGATCAGACGCAAGTTAGCTATGGTTCGGATGATCCTAATGTGAATTATCAAGTTGAACAAGCTACTTTGTTTCAACATCCATCATCTGATTATGTTGTGTTTCGGGCACCGCTAAATGATGTTATACAAAGTTGGGCGAAGTATACGAACGTCGGGTTTTATCAAGGAAAAAATGTTGATGTTAAAGTAGATGTTGCCCAGCAGCAGCCAGTGAAAACTAAATTTGGTTTGATTGATTTGGGGATAGATACTAATTCTTTTTTGGTATGCGGTTCGAACTCGGGTTCCTCTAACGATGATTATACGATTTCGGTTGATATTCATTTTTTAGATCATGCTACACAAAAGCCGCTCATTTTATCAGGATACTGGTTCTTTCTGGAAATTAATGAATTGAAAATTGTGACGGTCAATACACCGATTCAAAAATTGATTACGATGACGCCAGCCAAAAATCATTTATCGTTTCACGATCAAATTTTTCAAGGGACGGATCCATCAGGGACTGGTCCTACATCATCGGGCTTGACGCTGACGTATGATCGGGTGTCAGATTTTTCTTATTCGTTTGGACCTAATCCCAAGACACCGAATGGTGGGGGAACAGTTGATTACACGCAGGATTCGTTTAGTAATATTCAAGCACCACCGCCGGCAATTAAAGGTTTACCTGTGGCCAATGCTTATCAAGATAGTTCTTTGTATGAAATCAATCAGACTGTGCCTTATGAAAATGTGCGTGGTTATTTTACTGGTTGGAAAGTGTCGTTACCGATTGATCCCTTGATCATAGTGAATCCGAGTTTGACAACAGTAACCGATACGAATGGAACCAATGTGACCAAGAATTTTGATATCCAATTAGTTAACAATCAGTTGGGAGTCACGGCCAAGTCAAGTGTTTTGAGTCAGGCTACTTTTTACAATCGCTTGTATCGGATTCACGTCAATGGCCATTTAGTGCCAGATAGTTCGAAATGGTTACCAAAAATGAATGAGCAGAATGTGATTGAGGTGGCGGGCACACCGACGGAATTTGATAAAATGAATACGGATAGTTGGAGTCAATCCACGGGGAATACTGATTCCGTACAGTTTGAGGCGCCGACAGGGCAAGTGACGGTGAAATATGTTGATAAAAATCAGCAAGCCATTGCGCCTGACAAAGTTACCACGGGTGTGATTGATACGGCTTATCAGACTAGTCCCAAAACGGTTATTTAATCCCAAAGTGATTACGGGTAGTGCACACGCTTCTTATAGTTTGAATTCAGCGACGGTAGTTTATCAGTGCTCGGCTCAGTCCGTTTCATTTGGTGGATGATGTGGGCCAAATGACAAATCAAACAGGTTTAGATCAAGCAGGCGCTAGTTCGGCCACGCAGTTATTGCACTCGACAACTCCGGGAAATCAGACAATTTATTATTCCAAAGTAGAGTTAGTTTTGCCGAATGGCATTTTGGGAACCAAAGCAGGCAAGTATGGCGCCACGATGACGTATAATATGATAAATAGTGTTGATTGATATGAAAAACAGAAAGTCTGGCTTATGCTGGGCTTTCTGTTTTTTATGGGCATGAAATTAGTAATTATGCGCTAAATTCTTTAATATATTGTTTTTTTTGACTATATAAAACCGGTTCAATTTGGTTATCTTTAAAAAGCTTGATGATTTCTGTTTTAACTTGCTTGTGGCCATCTTGATCGTTTAAAAAGACATAGTAATTGGTGTCCGATTCGGTGACATATCTAGTTTGTTCGATATCAGCCAATATTGCTTTGGCGTACAGTGAATTGTTTTTGCTCGACATAGTTTTAATTAATTTTTCTGGGATTTTATTTGCAATTCCCGAAATGGCAAAATCATATTTATGAGGCAGACCACTTTTACCAATATAAGAAATATTTTTGAATGTTCGAATGTTGTTTTTGGTAAAAAAATTGTTGACATCTTCCAGAAAAATATCCGTTGTTTTCTTGTGATTTAACATGAACATATCATTAATAAATAAAATTGCTTGCAGAAAACGATGCTTATCTGCAGCAAATTTGTCAATATGGGTTTGAATATATAGTTCATCATCTTGAAGCTGAACACCGTAGGCATTTAATTGTGTATTCAATAATTTTTTGCGACTAGGTGAGTGCAGAATATTGAGTCCTAAAGATTGTAAATTGTCTAATGTCCAACCATCGTCAGTTATTCTTAAATTATCAGCGTCTTCAGATATTACATACATAACAATTTCATCAGAAAAATTGTCTAAAAATGGTAAATCAATGCGAACAGTCTCATTAGAAATTTGTTGATATTTATAGGATTCTTTTACCCATTTTATATAAGCTTCACTTAACTCTTTGGCATTAGCCATAAAATTCACGACCTTTCATACTTGATATTTATGAAACTAATAAATTTTTCGAATGATTCTTCTAAGCTGTCTGTAGAAATAAAATTACCGTATTTGCTTAAATCATAAGCATATGTGTGATTGTTGTCTTCACTAGAATCAAGCTTATATATGTGTAGATGATTGCCACTTACTTTAGTATTATCTGTACGATTTAAGTAAACCATCTTTAACTGATGAACAGTTAAAGATGATGGGTGGTTATAATTTATTTTACGCTCATTTTACTAGACTTAGAGATGAAGGAATAGCTTTAACTAAAAGTTCTGACGATTCTTTGGAAGAATTAGATTTGGATAAAGACGAATATGTAGCTGAGGACATTGGTATGATTTTTGATACACAGTTCTGTTCATTATGTATTCAGAGAAATTTTCATAGTTTATCTATAACAGGTATTACGGAGTATTTTCAAGAGATGTACAAGAAAATGAATGATAAAGATGAATCTGGTATTCATGAACTTGATATATATTTTAAACCTGTTGCAGATAGAGAAAAATTACAAAAATTGAAGGATATAGATAATTATAGAAGTATCGAATTATCATATGCGCAAGGAAATGAAGATATCCCTTCGTATGCTTATCAGGGACTGTCTTATTTTAAAAAAGTATTAGAAGATTTAGATGGAGAAAAAATTTCTGTTGTCATATCCGTAGGTCATTCACAAAAGAAATCTTTAAAGCGCGAATTGACTAAAAAAATAAGTGAACTGGTTCAAGACCATAAGTCTAGCTTTAAAAGAGCAAAGTTAAGGGGAAAAATAGGAAATCAAAGAGTGGAACCATACGATTTACTTAATGAAAAATTGACTAGAACAATTAATTTTGTTAATAGGGAGAAAGGAAAGAAAAAACATTTAAGAAAAGACGTAGTTTTAGATAAGTTAATTGAGAATTATTTTGGCGTGGAAGGTATGTCGTTTAGAAGTATTTTAAGTGACAATGTATAAAAGGGGATTTAATTTTGAAACGGTCCGTATATATAAAACCTTATTTTTTTGGCGTAATAGTTGATATTGTTCTTTTACTGTTGAAGTATTATTTGAATTTTGATTATACTTCCAATGGTATGAGTAGTGCTCTTGATTCAATTGTAGGATTTTTGTCCATTATCATTGGTTTTTATACGGCTTTTTACGGAATTATTATTTCTGAAATGAAATCTTCACTAATGAAAAAATTGATGGATTCTAAGGATAAAGATGAATTACCTAAACTCTTAAAAAGGTGTATAGGATATTCATTTTTTAGTTTGATTTTAACGATTATATTTCAGCTGCTTATTTATTATAAAAATCGGATAGTATTATTATTTTATTTCCTATGGGCTTTTATATTGGTGGTCTGTATAACTTATGCTTACATTGTTGCACAACTTTCAATTTTTTTGATTTTTTACGGTGAAAAAAAACCTAAGAAAAAAAAGAAATTCGATAATTAATTTGTTTTAAATAGTATTTCAATTATCTACGTGAAAATTTTAGGAAGTGAATTTGCATGGTGACTAATAAAAAATCAACTTAATAGTAATATAAAAAATTTAAGCTATAAAAAAATAAGAAACAGTTGTTTGCCTATTTGTTCTTATTTCTGGCTGATATTTATGATTTTAATGACTATTTTCTCTTTATATTTATGTAGTATATAAATAAATGTTTTATATGCATGAAATTTATAACATTTTTACTAATTTGTATTTCAATTCTGTCTTTTAAGATTGTTCGTCTACATAATAGAAAATCTATTGAATATTTAAAGGAAATACGAAGATATGATATGGAAATATTTAAACAGTTGGAAAAAGAATCGGCAAATACATCAACAATTTCTGTTATTATTTCTTTTGTATCGGTTGTTATAGCAATTGCGTCGTTGTACTTTTCTTTTGGTTTGAAATATACGTCTTTTACTATTAATCAACTGCATGATTTTACAGAAGTATACGCTTTATTGAAAACTTTTGTGTATTGTGGTGTGTACGGGATGGTTATATTATCAGTTATAGTCATATATTTTACCTATCAAACAATTGCTAATTCTATTTTTCATTATATGTTAAGTTGTTCCACATACATGAGCTATAATGAACTTACAATTAAATCTGATGATAAATTATTTTGTGAGTTTCGGTATAAAGTAAAAAAGTTATTCACTACAAAGGAGATGACCACAATGTTTCTCACAATTACACCAGCAGCGCAAGTTAAGTTGCAACCTTACGTTGATCAAAAACTGACATTACTATTGAATTTTAATGATGGCGTAGGTGAGTTTGCGCATGACGAAACCAGTTGTAGTTTAGACGTTGATTTTCAACTGCTAATCGTTCAGCAGTTGGCGGCCGATTCGGCGTTTAACCAAAAATTAGCAACTTCTATGGGTGATTTTTGGATTAAGGATTATTCGGCGACTTACTTGGACGACCAATTAACGTTAGACCTTACTGCCAATGGTAGTTTGAGTTTGTCAGGAGCTCACGCAGGTTTGATTGATGGCCATGTTGATTTGCTTAAAATTTAACAGTTTCAGCTTTGCTTATGCGAAAAAACGCCATGACATTCAGTCATGACGCTTTTTAGATTCTATTCAATTAATTTAAACTTTTCTTCTGGGGTGCTTGCTTCGGTTTCTTAATATCTGATTCTTTAAAACCAAAGAAATAAGTTAATAAGAAAGCAGCGACAATCGTAATTAAAGAAACAATCCAGAAATACAGCAAATTGTTTGGATTACCGTGGCCAGCTTTGGCAACAAATGATGGAAAACCAATCAAACTACCGGTAAAACCATACATATCCACTTTGAGTAAGCCGTTAACTAAACCACCAATTGCGGCACCAAGACTGGAAGTCAGGAACACACGTCCATATTTTAAATTAATTCCGTACATGGCAGGCTCAGTAATCCCAACGGCTGCGGAAATGGCGGCACTCAAAGACAAACCCTTTAATTCAGGATTATGCTTTGTTTTAAACCAAACAGCCAGCGCACCAGCTCCTTGGGCAATCATGGTCACAGATACGATGCCGTTTAAAACGCTGTGCCCAGTGGAAGCAATGGCGTTGGCAATCAGCGGAATGACAGCCCAATGAAGTCCAAAGATGACCAACACTTGATAAATTCCACCAATAATCATGCCAGACAAAGCGCTATTCACAGTTAATAACCATTGCAAGGCGTCTGCAATGCCTGTGGAGATGAAGGAAATCAATGGTCCTACGATGATTAAGACTGTCATTCCAACTAAGAAAATTTCGACTAACGGGGTGAAAATTAATCTGAGTGTTACTGGCATCCATTTTTTAATCCAAGGCTCCAGCTTAGCAGCCATCCAAGCAGCAAAAATCATTGGGAAAATGGAATAGGTATATTGAGGAATGTGGATGGGAATACCGAAGAAAGACGAATTAATCCCGACGCCTAATAAATAGGAACTAAATTTACCTGAAGCGTAAACTTTCACCAGATCAGGATAAATCAAAAAGCCACCAATAATCGCAACAATGACCGGGTTAGAGCCAAGTTTTTGAGCAGCAGTGAAACCGACAATCAATGGTAAGAAATAAAAGGCGGCGTCACCCATCGCGTTGATAATCATATAAGTTGAAGAGGTGCTTGACATATGGAAAAAGGTCGTCATGATATTCAAAATTCCCTTTAGCATGCCGCTGGCCGCCAGCAAACCAATCACGGGCATCATCGAGCCTGTAATAATATTGATTAGCTTGAAGAAACCGCTTTTAATTTTACCGCCAAAAGTAGTCGGGGTTGTTGCAACTGCTTTGGGTGCTTGAGCTTGGGTCACCGCATGACCAAGAATTTGTTCGCAAGCATCATAAACATCGTCGACTGTTTGTCCAATCACGATTTGATATTGACCATTGGCGCGAGCAACATCAAGCACGCCTTTAATTTGTTTCACTTGGGCGTCATCAGGAATCTGGTCATCTTTCAATGTAAAACGTAAACGCGTGAAACAATGAATCAAACTGTCGATATTGTCAGCACCGCCAACCGCCTTAATGACGTCTTGAGCCGTGACTTGATACTGGTCTTTTTTGGATAAAGTTTTGGTTACGGTTGCAGGATTCGTTTTGAGATTCACCGTGGCGGCCGATTGACCTTGTTTAATTTTGCCCGGCTTAATCTGTAAATTATCGATAGAATCGTTTGCATTAGTGATAGCCACAATGATTGTGGTCTTTTTGCCAGCTTGTTGAATTTGTTGGCGGTTCATTTGGCCTAAAACTTGGCCAGCGGTGACTTGCTCACCTGTCGCAATCTTCAATGTGAAGGGTGCGCCGTTTAAATTAACTGTATCAATTCCTAAATGTAACAATATTTCCATACCGGAAGCTGTTTTTAAACCAATGGCATGTTGAGTTTGGGCGACCGTCACGACTTTGCCACTCACCGGCGCCACAATCTGATCATTTGTGGGTTCTAATCCAAAGCCCGGACCCATCGTTTCTTGAGCAAAAACAGGATCGGCAATTTGCTTCATGGGAATAACAGTTCCCGTGGCCGGAGCTAAAATTTGAATCTGATCGGACATAATTAATCCTCCTCTTGTTTGAATAATGCTAAAGTTGTAAAAGCTTTGAGCGTCAATGTTGCTTGTAATTTGATCTTTGGTTCATTGGTGATTAAGATTGCAGCTTTTAACCAGGGGGCTGGTAGCGCAACTTGGATCTCATGGTCGGCAAAATTATTTAAAACTAATAATTGTTCATTATCCAAGCTGCGTTGATAAGCGTACAACCAATCAATTTCTTGACCAAAAGGCTGGTAGTCGCCATCTTGAATCAAGCGGTATTGTTTGCGCAACGCAATTAACCGTTGGTAAAATGGAAAAATTTGCCCATGCTGCAGTTCGGCTTCAACATTAATTTGCGCTTGATTCGTTACTTTGAGCCAAGGTGTGCCCTTAGTAAAACCAGCTTGGGCGCTATCGTCCCAATGCATGGGCGTTCGTGAATTGTCGCGCGCTTTGGTTTTAATGATTGCGAACGCTTCCCTGGGACTTTTTCCTTGTTGCAGTAAAGCTTGATAAGCATTGTGAGCTTCAATATCCACGTAATCATCCATACTATGATAATCGGGATCAATCATCCCAATTTCTTCACCCATATAAATATAAGGCGTCCCACGGTTGAGATGCATACAAGCCGCTAACATTTGCGCACTTTTGACGCGATATTGCTTAGCAGATCCGAAGCGGTTTATGGCCCAAGGCTGATCATGGTTGTTCCAAAATAACGCCTGCCAACCTTGGGGTTGCAAACCTTGTCCCCATTGATGAAAAATTTGTCGCAATTGATGAAAGTCGTAAGGTACATTGGTCCATTTTTGCCCATTTTGGTAATCAGTTTTGAGATGATGGAACTGAAACACCATGGACAGTTCATGATTGTTAGGATCCGTGTAAGCTTTGGCACTAGGAATAGTAGTGGATGACATTTCGCCAACTGTTAAAGCTGCCGGTGCTTGATCAAAACTATTCTGCGCTAACTCTTGAATCCAAGGTTGGACCAAGGGGGTATCCGTGTACATCATTTTACCGCTCTGACCAGGGGGGGCACTTTTGAGATCCAAGCTTTTGCCGATCACATTTAAGACATCAAACCGAAACGCGTTGATACCCTTTTGTCGCCAAAAATTGACAATCTGCGCCAGTTCTTGCCTGACATGTGGATTGTGCCAATTCAAATCGGCTTGATGGGGATCATAAAGATGGAGATAATAATTGCCTGTTTCGCCAAACGGTGCCCAAGCGTTGCCACCAAATTTAGATTGCCAGTTGTTGGGGAGTGCTCCATTAGCTTTTGGAGGACGAATATAGTAATAATCTTGGTACTTTGTGTCGCCAGCTAATGCTTTTTGAAACCATTCGTGGTGTGTGCTGGTATGATTAAAAACCATGTCTAACATGACACCAATCTGTTGTTCTTTTAAAAGGGCGACCAATTCCTCAAAATCGGCCATGGTACCAAATTTAGGATCAATTTGACAATAATCAGCCACGTCGTAACCGCTATCATATTGAGGCGAAATAAAAAAAGGATTGAACCAAATGTAGTCAATATGCAGTTGCTTGAGATAATCCATTTTGGCAATGATGCCCTGTAAGTCGCCAATGCCATCATTATTGCTGTCATAAAAAGACTTGGGATAAATTTGGTACACTACTTTGTCATGCCAATTCATAATCGACTTCCTTTCTCATAGTTTAATAGCGCCGTGCAAAGTCTTGAAAGCGGAACTCAAATGCACAATGCCGCGAGATAGTGTATTGAAACGGTGTAGTGTCGGCTAAGTTGGTAATACTTTTGACAACTGCTACCGGTTCATGTGGTTTTAAATCCAAATATTGTTGATCTTGCTGAGTACTTTGAGCTACCGTGATTTCCTTTTGTGCGTAACTGATTTTTAGTTCCAGTTCTTGTTCAATGTATTGATACAATGAAGTTTGTGCGACCTGTTTAGAAATATGGGGGATTACAGTGGCGTTCAGATAGTCAATATCCAAAATTCGTGCACGATTTTCGATCCAACGGACTCGCTTGACGGCAATTACATCTAATGGTTCCACGCCCCCTAAACTAATGAATTCATCCGTCGGCAAAGTAGTTTTTTCAATGCTGATGAGTTGCGTTTGATTGTCCAAATGTAACTTCTCGGTGAATTCTTGATAACTAATAATTCCTGACACGCTCAATGGGTACTTGGGTTGCGTCAAAACAATGGAACCGCGACCCTTTTGCTTTTGGATGTAGCCTTGATTTTGTAGTAATTGCAAGGCTTTGCGCACAGTATCACGCGAAACTTGGTATTGTTGCGTAAGCTTGTTTTCGCTGGGTAACAAACTATTTGGTGGATAAATTTGGTGGATAATTTGGTGCTTGAGTTTATTAAAAATAAAATTTATCTTGTGCATAGCATCAACTCACTCTTATCATTTGATTAATTTAATTTTAAAACTTGTACGGACAAGTTGTCAAACAAAAAAATAAGCTCATCAAATTTTGATCAGCTTATTTTACGTAATTTAAAGTTGAGCAATTAAGAATTCGACTTGCTGTGCGGTAGTGGCCCAAGAAGTTACGCAACGAACAACGTCGTGTTCACTGTCAAAAGTGGACCAATGATTGAATTTGAGCTTATCTTGGAATTCAGTCATCTGTTGTTTAGGCATGATAAAAAATTGCTGATTGGTCGGCGAATCCACAAATAGTTGATAATGTTTGGCTTGCAAGGCCGCTTTAATCTGTAAGGCGAAGTTATCCGCTTGTTGGCTAATTTGAAAGTATAAATCATCTGTAAACAAAGCCAAAAATTGGGTACTGATTCCGCGTCCCTTAGCCAGTAAAGCCCCGTGTTGTTTCAATGCTAAGGAAAAATGTGCAGGAGCATTGTTGTGCGTGAATACTAAGGCTTCTCCATATAAAGCACCTACTTTGGTCCCCCCAATATAAAAAATATCACTTAAGTGGGCCAAATCAGCCAAAGTTAAATCGGCTTGCGGGCTCATGAGACCGTAGCCTAAGCGCGCACCGTCAATGTATAGTAGCAAGTCGTTTTGACGGCAAGTTTGAGCAATCTTTGTCAGTTCGGCTTTCGAATAAATCGTTCCAAGTTCGGTCGGATAAGATAAGTAAACCATTTTGGGAATAACCATTTGTCCATGATTCGGATCGACATGCCAAGCCTCCATATAAGTTTGTAATTGCTTGGCACTAATTTTGCCATCTGTACTGGTCAATGGCAAAACTTTATGACCGCTGAATTCGATAGAACCCGCTTCATGATCGTTGATGTGCCCACTTTGGACTGTAATCACGCCTTGATATTTGGTTAACATGGTATCAATGACCACTTGATTAGTTTGCGTCCCACCGCTTAAAAAATAAATATTAGCTTCTGGGCAATTCATTACTTGTTGTAATTTTTCGATGGCCATTTGCGTTAATATATCTTGACCATAACCAGGTTCTTGCTGTAAATTATAATTGTTTAGCGCTTGCAGAACTTGAGGGTGTGCCCCAGCCAGATAGTCATTTTCAAATGAGATCATTTGTTTCTCCTTCAATGTTTTTACTTATTATAGTAGTTTTGGTCTCATATTGCAGTGCCTTTCAAGTAACTATTAAGAATTTATTAAACACAAATGCTTCACATTTGGGACAAACAGATGTACATTATTAGTTGTAGAGATTGTTCAATTGTTTGAGTAAGGATTTGATAATGATGAATAAAATGAATGGTGTTTTGACAGTCGGTACGTTGGCGGTTGCTGGGGTGACTTTGATGGCAAGTCGGCCGACAATGGCTAAAGCAGATACACAAGCAACTAAAATTGCCACGACCACGCAACAAAGTCATGCAATTAATTTATATAATAGTAAAGGTGAATTTTTAGCGAAGCGGATCTTGCCAGTCAATACACAATGGTTGGTCGGGCAAGTTGCCTATTTTGATGGCGGTAGTCAGAATTTTCAACATGCTTTAATGTATCAAGTTGCGCGCAATGAGTGGTTGCCTGCCGCAGACAGTAATTTAAATGTGACGCCAGTGGATGTGCCAACAATCAATTTAGATAGTGGGCAGACGACTGCAGCACCGACAGCTCCAGTTAATACAGCTGCTTCGAGCCAACAAACTGCTCCAGTTGTGAATAATGGTGATGCGGTTTCGACTGCGCGCAGTATGTTGGGTGATTTTAATTATGGAGCTACTCACGGAGTCGGCAATATTGGTTCGGTCGCTAATCCCAATCCTAACGGGGTCACGGATTGTTCTGGCTTTGTTTGGTTAGCTTTGGCCAAAGCGGGAGATCGTGTGCCTGCTAATATGGGCTGGTACACAAAGTCTATGGAAGATGATGCAAAAGGTGCCCACCAGTGGTTGCAAGCCATTGATCCTAGTCAAGCACAAGCTGGTGACGTAGTCATTGTGAATACCAATTATGGTTCGGGGCAAAATGGACATACAGCAATTTTAGAAGGCCCTTGGCAAAATGTTGCACCCGCAAGTAATATGACACCTGTTATTCAGATGGGTGGCCGCACAACTGCCCAGGGTGTCAATGAAGATGGTTTTGCGACATCTTTCTTAAGTTTATTACAAGGTAATTATACATTAACTTTTGCACGTCCTATTCATCAGTAATCCTCGTGGTCTTAAACTTTTAGCTTAAGGCTATTTTTGTCCTCTTTTTTAAAATTAAAAGATTGTAAAAACTAAATTAGTGATTTATAATGTCTTTTATCAATTATGGGAGGTTTTACGAATGAAGAAGTATAAATCGTGGTTACAAGTACTTTTATTAGCATTTATTATTTTTTTAAGCGCTTTCGTCACAGATTCACAATGGCAAGCTGCGCAGACGGCACCGCAAGATAATTATGTTCAAAAAGTTAAGGCAAAAAAAGAATTGGTTATGGGAACAAGCCCAGATTTTCCACCGTATGAATTTGTCAAAAATATTCATGGCAAATCAACTGTTGTGGGCATGGACATTGAAGTTGGCAAGAAGATTGCGTCTGATTTGGGTGTGAAATTGGTTGTTAAACGGATGGATTTTGATTCATTGTTAGTGGCATTAGAAACTGGCAAAGTTGATATGGTCATTTCGGGCATGAATCGGACTAAAGAACGGGCACAAAGTGTTGATTTTAGTGAAGATTATTATCATACCGGACAAGATTTGTTAATTCGGAAAGCTGATGTACATAGGTTTCATAATTACCGATCGTTCTCAGGCAAAGTGATCGGCGCGCAAACAGGTTCCATCCAATATAATTTGATTAAAAAGCAGGCTAAAAAGTCTAAGATTAAAGGAATGGATAAGGATAATGATTTAGTGTTGGGGTTGCAAACTAAAAAAGTTGATGCAGTGGCATTAGATAAAGCCACGGCCAAGGCTTTTGTGGACAACACAGCAGGTTTAGCGCAAATTCCTTCAGGTTTTAAAGTGGATTCTGCAGGCTCGGCGATTGCGTTTCCCAAAGGGGCTCAATCGTTGGTACAAGCTGCTAACAAATCAATTGATGAGGTTCACAAGCATAATTTAATTAATAAACAGTATCTACCAAAAGTTGGAAAGTATTTAGGCTCACATAAATCCGAGAAAGCTTCCAAAAAAGCCAATTCAATGTGGGCTTATAAGGATTTCTTCTTAGCGGGTGTTGGTTATACTTTAATGATTTCGGCGATTTCCGTGTTTTTTGGTTTCTTATTAGGACTCGTTTTAGCCTTGATGCGCTTAAGTGGCAATCAAATTTTGGATAAATTAGCGAGTGCTTATGTTGAATTCGTACGGGGTACACCGTTGATGGTGCAGTTATTATTTATTTATTTTGGTTTAGGTTTAGTCGTGAATATTCCTGCTTTGTTGTCCGGAATCATTGCTGTTTCGCTGAATTCGGCGGCTTATGTAGCAGAGGTCATTCGTTCGGGTATTAATTCGATTAGTATTGGGCAAACTGAAGCTGCCCGGTCACTAGGAATGTCTAAGCGGTTAACGATGCGGTATGTTATTTTTCCACAGGCTATGAAGAACATTTGGCCAGCACTCGGAAATGAATTCGTGTCGTTAATTAAGGAAAGTTCAATTGTGTCAGTCATTGGGGTCAAAGACTTAATTTATCAGTCACGTTTAGTCCAAGCGGACACTTATCGAGGGGTCATGCCATTAGTCATTACAATGATTTTGTACTTTGTGATTACTTTTAGTTTATCGCGTGTGATGAAATATTTTGAAAGGAAGATGGCCCATGAATCCAAATAAAGTTCTATTAGAAACCAAACATTTAAATAAAGCTTTTGCCGATAATGTAGTGCTCCAAGATGTTAATGAGCAAGTCCATGAGGGGCAAGTCATTTGTTTGATTGGACCGTCTGGGGCGGGGAAAAGCACCCTCTTACGGTGCTTAAATTTATTGGATCAACCGACCAAAGGAGCGGTTTTATTTGCAGGTCAAGATTTAACCCAACTATCAGAAAAACAATTAGATGAAATTCGCCAGCAAATGGGGATGGTTTTTCAACAGTTCAATTTGTTTCCCCATATGTCAATTGTGGATAACTTAAAATTGGCGCCGATGAGAGTTAAAGGGATGAGTGATTCAGAAGCTCAAGCCATGGCGGTTGCATTATTGGAGCAAGTGGGCTTGTCGGATAAAGAGCAGGCTTACCCAGAAAGCTTATCTGGTGGTCAACAACAACGGGTAGCCATTGCGCGGGCGTTAAGTATGAATCCCCAGATGATGCTATTTGATGAACCAACATCAGCTTTGGATCCAGAAATGGTAGGCGAAGTGTTGAAAGTTATGCAAGATTTGGCACATAAAGGCATGACCATGGTTGTTGTCACACACGAAATGGGTTTTGCAAGGAATGTTGCTGATCAAATTTGGTTTATGGCTGACGGTGGTATTCAAGAAGTTGCGACGCCTCAAGAATTTTTTGATCATCCACAAACAAAACGTGCACAAGATTTTCTGGCGAAGATTTTGGAATCATAGGGTGGACTAATAATGGAAAATAAACGAGCAATAAAGATTTTAACGGATCTGATTTCGTTGCAAACAGTTAATGATCGAGAAAGCCAAGTAGCAGATTATTTGGTGGATTTGTTTCGCAATTTTGATGTCCAAATTGAACGGATTGAATTTGCACCACAGCGCGATAATTTGGTCATGACGGTAGGCAAACGAGGTAAAATGTTAGGCTTCAGCGGTCATGAGGATGTGGTGGCATCCGGCGATCTGAGTCAATGGCAAACACCACCTTTTCAAGGAACTCAGACGGTGGATCGCAAGTTGTACGGACGTGGTGCCAGTGATATGAAGTCAGGTTTAGCGGCGATGGTGGTGGCTTTACTTAATTTGTTAGAATCCAAGCAGTCCTTACCGGGACGGGTGCGCTTATTTGCCACAGTTGGTGAAGAAACTGGTGAATACGGTGCCAGCCAATTGGTGAAGTTAGGTTATGCCGATGACTTGGCGGGCATGGTGATTGGCGAACCGAGTGATCTGAAAGTGGAAGTTACGCATAAGGGTGTAATTGACTATTGTGTGGAATCGACAGGAAAAGCTGCGCATTCGTCCACGCCAGAAGCTGGTGAAAATGCGATTCTACCATTAGTTGAATTTGCGCAGCAAGCGCAACAATTATTTGCACAAAAACAAGAACTTGATCCTGTTTTAGGTGGCTTGACGCATGTCATTAGTCAAATAGCTGGTGGCGAGCAGATTAATACTGTGCCCGCACAAGCTTCTTTGTGTGGCAATATTCGAACGATTCCTGCCTATCCTAATGAACAAATTTATCAAGAATTAGATGCTTTAATTGCGAGCTTGAATCAAGCGGGCGCGCATCTCAAAATCACTTATCGTTATCCTGAGGCACCTTTACCTAATCAAGCACATAGTGCTTTGGTTCAGTTAGCACAACAAATTTTACAGCAGGATTTTCAATTGTCGGGTGAATTATTGGCAGGCACGGGTGCCACCGAAGCTTCGGAATATATTAAAGTGGCCAATTTACCGATTATTATCGTCGGACCGGGGAATCAGGAGACTAATCATCAAGTGAACGAATGGGTGAGTGTTGATAATTATTTGACAGCTTGTGCTTTTTATCAAAAACTTATTTGGCGCTTTTGGGCGAATGATAAATGTTGACAAAAGCAAATAAGAGTTTTAGGATAATCACAATTAAAAATGCTGAGAAAAGATGAGTAAATACCACGTCTGCACAGAGAATCACCGTAGCTGAGAAGGTGATGAGAAACGAGTATTGAAGATGGTCTGGGAGCATCTATTGTTGGCGGTTAACAGCTGATGAACTGTTGGATTTAACGATCTTAGAGGATAATATTGCAAAATATTATTGAATTTGGGTGGTACCGCGTGGAAACGTCCCTTGTCTTAATTGACAAGGGCGTTTTTTAGTTTAGGGAGGAACAAAAATGACAAAATTTAAACCAAGAACACAATCACCGTTTTATTATGATATTATTGGGAGTTTCCTACGCCCGCAAGAGCTAAAGCAGGCCCGTGCCGATTTGGCTCAAGGTAAAATTAGTCAAGCAGATTTAAAACAAGTTGAAGATCAAGCGATCATTGACTTATTGCGTCAAGAAGAACAAGTGGGTTTACAAGCGGTCACGGATGGTGAATTTCGGCGCAGTTGGTGGCATTTAGATTTCTTTTGGGGCTTTGAGGGCTTAAATAAGGCTAAAGCTATTAATGGTTATCAATTTCATGATGAAGAAACGCGCAACGAAACGGTCAAGTTGACAGGCAAAATTAAGGGAAACAATCATCCTTTTGTGGAGCATTTTAAGTTTACAAAAGCTCATGTTAGTCCGAATGTGCAAGTTAAACAAACAATGCCTTCACCAGGCCAGTTGTTATTTGAATTACAACGTCCGGAAAATCAAGCTGATGTGAAGGCAATTTATTCTAATGAAGACGATTTACTGCAAGATATTGCAGATGCTTATTTGCAGGTTTTGCAAGATTTGGTGGCGGCTGGTTGTCGGACTGTTCAATTTGATGATTGTACTTGGGGCGCGTTGATTGATTGGCAAGAGAATCATACGCAAGATATTACTCCAGACCAAATTCAACAATTAAAACAAACTTTAGTCACTTTGAATAATGCGGTGATTGATCAAGCACCGCAAGATTTAACAATTAATACACACGTTTGCCGCGGTAATTATCATTCGACTTGGGCTGCCGCTGGTGGTTATGATAGTATCGCAGATCCTTTGTTTACAAGTGAACATGTTAATGCTTATTATTTGGAATATGATACCAAGCGTTCAGGTGGTTTTGAGCCTTTGAAGCAAGTTGGTAATCAAAAGCAGGTAGTTTTAGGATTGATTACAACCAAGGACGGTACTTTAGAAGATCAGGCTACGATTATTCAACGTGTGTACGAAGCTAGTCAATATATTCCGTTAGAAAATTTGGCTTTGAGTCCACAATGTGGTTTTGCTTCAACCGAAGAAGGTAATGTCTTGACTGCCGAACAGCAATGGGCCAAAATTCGTCTGATTGAAGATATTGCCCGGGAAATATGGCACTAAAAAGTTGAAATGCGTTATAATATAGTAAAACGTTAACAACTTTGAGGTGGCAGTAATGGATGAAACAGAACAAAAATATTTTTGGCAAGAAGTCTTAACTAACGGGCATACGGTGATTGGTTTGGCGCCGGCTGGTCAAGAGGCGATTGGGGAGGCCAGTTTTGTGGATTTTCCGAACGTGCAGGAGTTGAGAACTCAAGATACATTACTTTCCGTGGAAAGTGAAAAAGCGGTTACGGAATTGCATACACCAAAGTCTGGAACCGTGGTCAAATTTAATCAAGCTTTGGTTGAGCATCCTGAACAATTAAATCAGGATAGTCACCAGGCCAATTGGTTGGTTGAAATTGCGTAATTAATTTGCTGGGCAGCTGAAGGGCTGCCTTTTTGTTTGGTCTGAAAAAGTGTGAAAATTAGATATGCTATAATTAAAAGTCAGGAATGCAAAAGAATTAGAGGTTAAGCAATTTAATGGCAAAAACGAAACAATCAAAGCAAAAATTTCACTTCAAAATGCAAAATCACATGGAAATACCTTGGTCTAAGGTGATCAAACCAGATGCTCATCAGCCGGTAACCCAAGCAACTTTGACAGAAAAGTCGTCTGTGATTGGGCGCGTTGGAATGATCATGTTAGCTTGTGGAACCGGGGCGTGGCGCGTTCGAGATTCAATGAATACAATGGCAAGGATTTTGCAAGTAAGTTGTTCTGCTGATATTGGCTTGGTTTCGCTTTCATATAGCTGCTTTGATGCGCAAGAACATCATAGTGTGACGGAAGCATTGTCATTACCTAAAAGTGGTGTCAACACGGATAAATTGGCAGCAATGGAAAATTTTATTACGCTCTTTGAATCTGAAGGAGCATTTTTAAGTGTGCAAGAAGTTCATCATTTGTTGGATAAAATTCAAAACAAACCGACAAATTATACGCCATTATTATTAGGATTGGCTGCGGCTTGTGCTTGTAGCGCGTTCGTATTTTTGTTGGGCGGGGGTCCAGTGGAAATGTTTTGTACTTTTTTAGGCGCTGGTTTAGGCAATTATACGCGGGCAACAATGAATAAACATCATCTCACATTGTTTGCAGGTTTGGCGACCGGTGTGGCAGTGGCTTGTTTGACCTATTTATTAGTTTCACGTTTGTTGGAATTTTCGTTGGGAATTAATGTGGCACATGAAGCGGGCTATATTGGGTCGATGCTCTTTGCCATCCCTGGTTTTCCATTTATTACTAGTGGTTTAGACATTGCTAAATCTGATATGCGTTCGGGAATTGAACGCATGGTGCACGCGGCGACAATCATTATTGTCGCAACATTAGTTGGTTGGCTAGTTGCTTTAGCCAGTGATTTGCGTCCAGATAATTTCGTGCCACTGAATTTAACGCCGTGGCAATTATGTTTGTTGCGCTTGCCAGCTAGTTTTGTGGGCGTCTTCGGTTTTTCCGTCATGTTTAATAGTTCCAAAAAAATGGCAGCTAGTGCCGCATGTTTGGGGGCGATTGCCAATACGTTGCGATTGGAATTAGTCGATTTGACGGCATTACCGCCCGCAGCAGCGGCATTTTTTGGAGCATTGACAGCCGGTTTATTGGCGTCGGTGGTTCATAAAAAAATCGGTTATCCACGAATTAGTTTGACTGTACCGGCGATTGTGATCATGGTTCCCGGCTTATACATGTATCGTGCAGCCTATTATTTAGGCGTGGGTTCGATTGCCTCAGGTGCACAGTGGTTATTGAATGCGTTGATGATTTTTGTTTTCTTACCATTTGGATTGATTTTCGCACGGATTTTAATGGATGCGGATTGGCGTTATTCGAGCTAGCAAATTTAGTTGATATGGCTTGGTTAATATATTTTAATATGAATATTATTGTTAATGATAACTTTTAATGACAATTTTGTATCTTTGCGGTAAAATTAGAGTTTAAGTTATTTCATAGACGTGAGCCGCATGAGGATTATGTCACAAATTTTAATTTTAGTAACTTACTGACCGTTAGAACCGGAGGATAATTTGATAAATATTGGAGTGGTGCATATGAAAAGTCAGTTAGTAAAATGGGGTCGTAGATTCTGTTTAATCGGTCTGTTGGTCATGAGTTGGTTGTTGACAACAGTTAATACGCAAGCCAAAACTTATCAGATTGGCACGGATGTTACTTACCCACCGTTTGAATTTGCGAATGATCAGAATAAATATGTCGGGATTGATATTGATATCATCAATGCGGTGGCTAAAGCTGAAGGTTTTAAAGTCAATACCAAGCAAGTTGGTTTTAACGCAGCTGTTCAGTCTGCACAAGCAGGACAATTGGATGGAATTATTGCTGGGATGACAATTACTAAAGATCGGCAGGCTAAATTTGATTTTGGTACACCTTATTTTAAAACTGGTGTGATCATGGCTGTTGGCAAAGATAGTTCTATTACTAGTTTGAAGCAACTTAAGGGCAAACGGGTAGCATTAAAAACCGGAACGGCGGCTGCCCAATATGCGAATAGTCTCAAGAAGAAGTATGGTTTCAAAACGGTTACGTTTGATGATTCGAATAATATGTACCAAGATGTGCTGACAGGCAATTCAGTAGCGTGTTTTGAAGATCAACCCGTAATGCAATATGCGATTAATCAAGGGATGAAACTGAAGATTGTGACTAAACCAGCTAATGGTGGTTGGTATGGCTTTGCTGTCAAAAAGGGTACACATAAAGAGCTGATTCGGCAATTTAACGTTGGTTTCAAAAAAATTAAGAAAAACGGTACTTACGATAAAATTGTTGCTAAGTATTTAGGCAATGATGGTAAGTCGGCAGTTAAGGGCAAGACCTTCACAATTGGGACGGATGTTACTTTCCCACCGTTTGAATTTGCGAATAAAAATAATCGTTATGTCGGGATTGATATTGATTTATTGAAAAAAATTGCCCAAGATCAAGGCTTTCATGTCAAAGTTAAACCCTTAGGCTTTAATTCTTCTGTCCAAGCTGTGGAATCGGGTCAAATTGATGCGGTCATGGCAGGAATGTCGATTACACCAGAGCGCCAGGCCAAATTAGATTTCTCCAAGCCTTATTTTACCTCTGGGGTAGTTATGGCAACGTCAGAAAAAGGACAAGTGAAAAACTTAAAGCAGTTACGTGGCAAAAAAGTTGCGATAAAAACAGGAACTGCAGGGGCCCAATACGCTAATAGTATTAAGAAAAAATACGGCTTTAAGACAGTCACTTTTGATGACTCCAATAATATGTATCAAGATGTGTTGACGGGTAATTCAGCGGCGTGTTTCGAGGATCAACCCGTAATGCGTTATGCCATCAAAAAAGGTACGAACTTGAAGATTGTGACTAAGCCGCAGTTGAAAGCTCCGTATGGCTTTGCTGTCAAGAAAGGAACAAATCAAGAATTATTGACGGCCTTTAATAAAGGGTTGAGTAATATCAAAGCTAGTGGCACTTATAATGATATTAAAGCTAAATATCTGGGGGAAGATCAGCAGAAAAAGTCTGTGAGTGAACCGCAAAGTAATGAGGATCGGACTTTTATCGGGTTAATTAAACAAAACAAAGATGCTTTATGGTCAGGTTTTGTACAAACCATGTGGCTGACGGTAATATCCATCATCTTTGCGACAATTTTGGGAATTATTGTGGGACTAATGGGTGTAGTACCGGTGAAATTCTTTAATTGGCTATCCAGTATTATTATTTATTTGTTCCGCGGAATGCCTTTACTAGTTTTGGCACTCTTTATTTACACGGGAATTCCGAGTTTGACGGGCCAAAAGATCCCGGCTTTTGTGGCAGGAACAATTACTCTGACTTTGAATGAAGGTGCGTATATTGCGGCCTTTGTCAAAGGGGGAATTGAAGCCGTGGATCAAGGCCAGATGGAAGCAGCCCGCAGTCTGGGTTTGCCGTTTGGAAAAGCAATGCGCAAGGTCATCTTGCCGCAAGGAATGAAAATTATGATCCCGTCCTTTATTAACCAATTTATTATTACGCTAAAAGATACGTCAATTCTTTCGGTAATCGGCATCTTGGAATTGACGCAAACTGGTAAAATCATCATTGCACGAAATTTGGAAGGCTTTAAAGTTTGGACAATTATTGCTGTGATTTATGTTGTGGTGATTACGTTGTTAACTTGGGCTTCAAATTGGGTACAAAGGAGAACAGAAGGATGAGTGCAAAAGTTGAAGTGAAAGATTTAGTCAAGACTTATGGCACGAATGAAGTGTTAAAGGGAATTGATCTCACTGTTCAAGAAAATGAAGTGGTTGTTATTATTGGTCCGTCTGGTTCTGGTAAGAGTACTTTGTTGCGTACTTTGAATAAACTGGAGGAGCCAACGTCAGGCCTTGTGACTGTTGATGGTGTCAATATTGCGGATAGTAAAGCAGACTTGAATCATGTCCGCGAAAATATTGGTATGGTCTTTCAACATTTCAATCTTTTTAATAATTTGACGGTGGGACAAAATATTGTTTTAGCTCCCGTAGAACTAAAAAAAGCCACTAAAGAGCAAGCGTATCAGCAGGCTCAGGAATTGTTGGCAACAGTCGGCTTATCTGATAAAATTGGCGCAACAGTACAATCCTTGTCTGGGGGACAACAGCAGCGGGTCGCCATTGCCCGTGCGTTAGCGATGAATCCTGATATTATGTTGTTCGATGAACCAACTTCCGCACTAGATCCAGAAATGGTCGGTGATGTACTAGCTGTCATGAAAGATTTAGCTAAAAAAGGGATGACAATGATTGTGGTGACTCATGAAATGGGTTTTGCCAAAGAAGTTGCCGATCGGGTTGTTTTTGTGGACGATGGTCGGATTCAAGAAGAAGGTACACCGCAACAGGTGTTTGACCATCCTCAAAATGCACGTCTGCAGGAATTTTTGAATAAAGTATTAAATGTTTAATTCACGAAAAGAAGCTCAGCAATCTATTTTAAGATTACTGAGCTTTTTTGTTATGGACCGTTTTTTGAATTCTAAAAATTTAATTGACCGCTACAGACTAAAACCAACGCTAAGGTTCCCAAAAGAATAATGCCAGTGGAGCTGTAACGTTCGTGTTTAGTTAAGTCTTGCTGTAATTCGTGATGTTGGACGCGGTAGTAGAGGTAAATTCCCGGCAAATAGATAATGGTACACAAAAACAAATATTTGATCCCAGCGCACAACATGCCACCCAGTTCGAAGATTAAGGTGCCGATCCCTAACAATAAAGCACCTGTCAAATGGTTTTTGTGTGCATCTTTAATTTGGTAAGCGGCCACGATGATGTAGCTAACAATGACTGCGGCGGTACTGAGACTATAAGCTAATTCGTAAGCTTGCTTGGTAAAGAGAAGTGTGATTAAAAAGATTTGGACCACCACGCCGGTGATAACGAGTGCTAAGGTGGGAGCTTGATGGTGATTAGTTTTGCCTAAACGTGCTGGTAGTAATTTTTGGGTGGCCATGGAGCTCAATGTTTCGGCAGGGAGCATCGTCCAAGAAATCCAAGCTCCAAAAATTGAAATTAACAAGCCAATACTAATGAAACGACCACCCCAAGGACCAACTAATTTGGCTAAGAGATAGGCCATTGCTGGTTGTGGTGCGTGAATGAGTTGTGCGCGTGTAAAATAGCCGTAAGGCAAGATGGACGCGAGGGTATCAATGAGCAGTAAACAGATGACGCCAATGATGGTTGCACGACCCGCTGTGCGCTGACTTTTGGCACGCGATGACAAGACAGTGGCCCCTTCGATACCGACGAAGAGCCACATCATCACCATGAAACAGCTTTTAATTTGGAGAAGAACACTGCTCCAAGTAAAGTTATTTTGAAAATTGCCCCAGAAATTATGCGTAAAAACAGATAATCGGAAAGCGAATAGACTGCAGATAATAAAAGTTATAATTGGAATTAATTTGCATAAGGTGATCACGGAGTTGATAATTGCGGCGTTTTCAAGACCTTGGTTCACCAACCAAGTTAAAAACCAGGAGCAGACGCTAGCGGCGAGAATAGCCGGCCAACCATTGGCTTGTTGAAAAATAGGGAAAAAATATCCCAAAGTGCTAATAAAAACGGTGGAAAAAGCCACATTCCCCAACCAACCTGACATCCAGTAGCCCCAACCGCTGATAAAGCCGACAAAATCACCAAAACCTTGTTGACCGTAAGCGTAGATGCCTTCCAGTTCAGGATGTCGGCGCAATAAATTATTGAAAGTAGCGGCTAACGGCAAAATCCCGCAACTAATCACGAGCCAGGCTAATAAAGCGGGACCAGGCGCGGCAGCTTTGGCGAGATCACTGCTTAAAGCGAAAATCCCGGAACCGATAGCGGTGGTGACAACCAAAGTTGTTAAAGTAAAACCATTAATTTTTTTGTGTTTTGTGTTCATTACTAATATTCTCCTAAAAACTCTTATCTATAATAACAAACTTTGAAGTTAAGTGGGACGCTGTTTCAAATCAGTATTGACTTTTATACTGAAAATCAGTAGTCTAAGTATCAAGTTGAAGCCTTTTAACTTAATCCTGTGAGGTTAAGAAGGGAGCAGGAAAATGATGCTCGAGGTGTAGCCTGCGGGCTTTTTTTGTCGGCAAATTTAGCAAGGGAGCTAAAAAATTGGGATTTAAACAGCGAAATGTCATACAAGATTCAGCCCGTAATATGTCGAATTGGGATCTATTTGCGACTTGGATTGGTGCCAATGCGAATAACGGGACGTGGTATGTTGGCGGCGTAATAGCAGCTTGTGGTTTTGTTACCTCTTCGACCTTACTAGTGATTGTTGGTCTTTTATCGTACGTTTTTTTGGCTTTAGTTTCCATTTCTGGTTATGAAACGGGCTTGAATACGATGTCGTTGATGCGCGGTTCCTTTGGGGTCAAAGGTTCTATTGTCCCATCGTTAATCAATATAGTGCAATTTGTTGGTTGGGCAGCAGTGAATACGTATATTGCGGCCGTGTCAGTGAGTTTGGTTTTACGCGAGGTCTTTGGTTGGTCAGCAAAGAATCAAACGATGGATCGCATCGGCTTATTTGCTGGTATTATCATTATGTCGATTCTGCATTTAATCAGTATTTCTTTAGGTGAAAAATCAGTCAAGTGGATTGAACGTATTGGCATTGTTTTAGTAACTATTTTTGTACTTTGGGAATCCGTGATTGTGCTCAAAATGGTGCCTTTACATCAGATTATGACTTGGCAGCCACCCAAGCATTTACATTTGCCCGCGGGAATGGCAGTGGATACCTTGGCTGCCTTTAACTTGGCGTGGGTGACGGCGGCCGCCGATTTTAGTCGCTTTGCGAAGAAAAAATCAGGTGCTACGATTTGGTCGTTTATCGGCGCTAATTTAGGCTTAATCTGGTTTGCACTGATGGGAATCATTGCGACGATTGCCACGGCGATTACATTGCAAAAATTTGATCCGAATAATTCTGATCCCAGTACGATTGCAGCCAAATTAGGCTTGGGGGCATTAGCGTTAATTGTCATTATGTTAACAAGCACGACGGCGAATGCAGTGAATTTGATGGCGGCGGGTTCGGCAGCGACGAATATTTTTAAGAAGCTGAAGCTAAAACCGGCGCTATGGATCGTAACGTTGATTGCAACTTTAGTGACTTTTATTCCAGCTTACGTAGCCACTTTCTTAGAGACTTTTGAACTGTTTTTGGACGGTGTCGGAATGTTTTTGGGACCAGAAATTGCAATCTTTTTGATTGATTATTTTGTCTTGAAAAAAAGAAACTATCAAATAGATGCGTTTGATCAGCCGCAAGGACCTTATTGGTATGTCCATGGTTTTAATTTGGTGGCAATCACTTCGTGGGCTCTTGGCGTGGTGCTTTATTTCTTATTACGTCAGTTACCGGTGATTAATCAGACGTTGGGCGCGACTTTTCCAGCGATGCTTGTGACCGCCGTGCTTTATTGGCAGTGGATGCTTAGTTTTCACAAGAAACAATAGACTTATAATGATAACACGGTAGCTGTTCAGTTACCGTGTTTTTTGTTGACAAAATTAAATTCTTGCGTACAATATATTGATTGTAAAGTTAGTTAGCTAACGATTTGGAGGCGAATTATGAAACAAGATACTGCGCGTCATTTGAAAATTGCGGCTCGTAATTTGACCCATAACTTTGATTTGTTTGCTCAACATTATCAACTAACGGGTGCGCAAATGTCTTTTATTGATTATTTAAATGATCATTGTGATACGGAAGTTTTGCAACGCGATTTGGAACAAGAATTTAATATTCAGCGTTCCACAGCAACTTTGATTTTGCAAAGAATGGAAAAAAAGTCGCTGGTTAAGCGGCAACCCGCAAAACAAGATGCACGGCAACGAGCAGTGAGTTTAACTGATCAAAGTCAAGCAATCGTAACGGTTGTCCAAAATTATATGCAGCAACAGCAACAAAAATTAGAATATAACTTTAGTACAGCAGAAATTGCCATTTTTGAAAAAATTTTACGTTATTATCAACAACAGGAGAATTAAATATGCAATCTGAAAAGAAAATTACAGGACGGTTTATTGGGGCGATTGTCGCCGCTGGTTTATTGTCATTTTGTGGCGTGGTTATTGAAACTGCGATGAATATTACTTTTCCCACTTTGATGAAAGAATTTCACATACCAACCGCAACCGTACAATGGATGACCACAATTTATTTATTAGTCGTCGCTTGTGTGGTGCCGTTGTCGGCGATTTTGAAACGCAATTTTAAAACAAAGTCGTTATTTGTCACGGCGAATTTGTTCTTTATTATTGGTGTAGTCTTAGATGCAAGTGCGCCAGTATTTTGGTTGTTACTGCTGGGACGCATGATCCAAGGAATTGGCACGGGGATTGCGTTACCGTTAATGTTCAACATTATTTTGGAAGAGTCACCTCGGCAAAAAATTGGCGTGATGATGGGAATTGGTTCGCTGATCACAGCTGTTGCGCCAGCAGTGGGCCCGACTTTTGGTGGCATTGTGGTGAATGCGCTTGGTTGGCGTTATATATTTTGGTTATTGGTTCCCGTTTTATTGCTGTCATTGCTCTTAGGTTTGAGTTGCATTCAACAAATCAGTCAGGTTGAAAAGACGGCCTTTAATTGGATGGGTTTGCTAGCGATTATTATCTTTTTTGTTGGCTTGATTCTCGGTTTTAGCAACTTGGGAAATCATAGTCTATGGAGTTGGTCAGTTGGCGGGGCTTGGTTGTTAGCCTGTGTTGGCTTAATTCTATTAGTTTGGAATTATCGCCGCGTCTCTAATCCCATTTTAAATTTGAGTTTACTCAAAAATCGTTCCTTTACCGGTCAAATTGTCAGCTTTTTCTTGATTCAAGTTTCCAGTTTAGGTGTTTCGTTCCTTTTACCAAATTATATTCAATTAGTGAATCAGCAAACAGCGACAATTGCAGGTTTGTTAGTATTGCCAGGGGCAGCATTGGGTGCAATTTTGTCGCCAGTTGGCGGTCAATTATTGGATCGCTTGGGCGCGCGCATTCCGATTTTAACTGGAACAATTTTATTAACCTTGAGTTTGCTAAGTTTTAGTCTGTTGACCGCTCAGTTGCATTCGGGACTCATCGTTGGTTTGTATTTACTCTACATGGGCGGCGTCGGAATTTGTTTTGGCAATGTGATGACGAGCTCGTTGCAGCAATTAAATCAGCAACAACAGGCTGATGGCAATGCCTTTTTGAATACTTTGCAACAGCTGGCTGGAGCAGTAGGGACGTCCTTGGTAGCAGCAATTGTGGCTCAAAGCCAGGGGCAAGGCCACGTTAGCCCAATGCACGCCACGACAATCGGGACACAACATGCCTTTTGGATTTTAGCGATTTTGATTATCCTAGTGCTTGTTTTGTTATTTAAATCAGTTCCTCATCAAACAAAATAAATTAAAATAGCCAGCGTCTGTCGACACTGACTATTTACATATAGATGAAGTTTAACCATAAATTTTTTCAACATCTGGTTGGAGATGATTGTATTGCTGCACGGTTTGGTCAAAATCAATAAAGTATAACTGATACCAAGTTAAGAATGTATAAATGTTCCAAATTTGGCGTCGCGCGTCCACTTTATCTTCATAATTATCTTGCAATAATTGTAAAATTTTATCTTGATCAAAAAATTGTGCAACCCAATCTTGGGAAAACAAATTTTTAACAATTTGGTAATACTTTTCTTCGTGTAACCAACTTTTAATTGGCACTGGGAAGCCCAGCTTCGGTCGCTTCGCCCAATCCTCGGGCAAATGATGGTTGGCTGCTTTACGAAAAATATACTTGGTATCGTGATGATTAATCAACATTTTAGAAGGAATGCTGTTAGCTAGTTCAGCAACTTGACGATCTAAAAATGGCACTCGCAATTCTAAAGAATGTGCCATCGAAATCTTGTCGGCTTTTTGCAAAATATCGTTCAACATGAAGTGATGCAAGTCAATGTATTGCATCTGCTTAACTTCTTCGGCATCTTTGACTTTTGCAAAATCTGCTTGATAGATGCCATTGACCGTTAAGTCGTTTTGATAATTTTTTTGTAAGATGCTGTTAGCTTGCTTGGACGTGAAGATAGTCGGCTGTTTTAAATCAAAAATTAATGATTCGCCGACATAATAATCCGATGGTTGCGCTGTCTGACAGTACAAATGAACTTTACCGGGAAAATCGGGTGCTTTTTTGATGCCTTTGGCTAAATGATAGCGTAAACCTTGTGGCAATTTATGCAAACCAATACCAAAAATTTTGATTATGGTATTGTGACTATGCATTCCATAATTGACATAGCCAGCAAATAATTCATCGGCACCTTCACCAGATAGAGCCACGGTGACTTTTTTTCGAGCCAAGCGACACAAATACCATAACGGAATCACTGATGGATTGCTATCAGGCTCGTCCAGGTGGTATTGCATTTCGGCAAAATCTCGGAAGGCCTCATCACCGTCAACCGTTACCTGATTAAAGTGTAAGCCTTCTTCATCAGCTAATTCTTTGGCCACACTGGCTTCATCATAAGGACCGTTATCAAAATTCACACTGAAAACTTCCTGTGGATGCAAGACGGAAGTCACATAACTGGAATCCACGCCTTCTGAGAGGAAACTGCCCACGGGTACATCTGCAATATTGTGCATTTTAACGGAATCAACCACGGTACGGTCAATTTCGTTAATTGTATCTTGCGCGGAACGTTGGTAATTGACGTTATACTCAGCATCCCAGTATTTATGCATTTGAAAATCTTGTCCGTGAAGTTCAAACCAATGACCAGCGGGGAAACGATAAACATTTTTGAAGAAAGTTTCGTCTAAGTCATTATATTGATTCATCAAAAATGGTTTTAAAGCTTTTTGATTCAATTCTTTTTTGAAATTGGGATGCTTCAAAAAGGACTTGATTTCAGAACCAACAATAAAAGTTTCGCCATTTTGGTAGTAATATAGAGGCTTAATGCCAAAGAAGTCGCGTGCACCATAAAGTGTTTGTTTGTTCTCATCCCAAATGAGGTAAGCAAACATGCCACGAATCCGTTGCAAAGTGCCATCCATGCCCCATTCTTCGTAACCGTGGAGCAGAACTTCGGTATCAGTTTCGGTCGTAAAAGTATGACCAAGGTTAATTAATTCTTCGCGTAAACTTTGATAGTTATAAATCTCGCCATTAAAAGTAATTAGAATAGAATTATCTTCGTTATAAATGGGCTGCTTACCACTTTGAAGGTCAATAATACTCAGCCTGCGAAAACCAAGGGCGACTTGATCGTTGGTGTAAAAGCCACTGCCCTTGACGTTGGGACCACGATGTTCAATCATTTTCATCATCGCTTGAATCGTTTCATTTTTGTCAGCGATAGACGGGTCACTAAAAGCAATAATGCCGCACATTAAATTTTTCCTCCTCTGTACTGATATCATCAGTTTAATTAATGATGCCAAAGGTGTCAATTTGTCATAATTATTATTTGTGGCAAATTTTTTTAAAAAATAAAAATAGCCTCATTTGAGGCTATTTGAATCAACAATTGTAACTTTAATTTTGCGGTTTCGTTTCTAGCAAACCGTTTAAGAAGTTCTGATTTGTGGAAGTTGAACCGTTGGGTTGATCTTGATCCAAATTTTCAATCTGTTCTATTTCTTCATTGCGGAGATGAAAGTCGAACAAATTAAAATTGTCTTGCAGACGTTGTTGATGAATTGATTTCGGGAAGATAATGTGTCCTTCTTGCAAGTGCCAACGTAAGATAATTTGGGCGACACTCTTATTATATTTGGTAGCTAATTGCTTCAAAAGCGGTTCATCAAAAACACCAGTTTTGCCTTGTCCCAATGGCCCCCAAGCTTCAACTTTGATTTGATGATCATTAAGATAATCCACCAACTCTGGTCGCTGAAAGTAAGGATGCAGTTCAATTTGATCCACAGCCGGCACAACTTGACCAGTCTGAAAAATGCGTTCTAAGTGGGTTTCTAAAAAGTTGGAAACACCAATCGTTTTGACTTCTTGATGAGCATATAATTTTTCCAAAGCTTGCCAAGCTTTGTCGTAACCAGGAGAAGGCCAGTGAATCAGATATAAATCCAAATAGTCTAACTGCAAGCGTGCACAAGAATCGTGATATGCTTGAATTGGATCATCAAAATTACCCGGCCAAAGTTTTGAAGTAATAAAAAATTCAGAACGATCAATCCCAGATTTTTCCAAAGCTTCACCGAGCCATTTTTCATTGCCATAAATAGCGGCAGTATCAAAATGACGATAACCAATCTCTAAGGCCCAATTGACGGCATCCATGAAAGCTTGCTTGTCTTTCATTTGAAAAACGCCCATTCCCAACTGAGGAATGGTTTCGTGATTATTGAGTTTTAGATCAGGAATTCGATTCATAATAGTCTCCCTCTTAATTAATATCTTTGCCCATCATAAATCAATTTAAGAAAAAATGACAATTAAATGATTTCACCCTGATATAAAATTGTTGGTAAGAGATCTAAATCGTAAGTTTTGAGATCGTCAACATTGGTTAAATAAGCTTTGATGCCTTCGACTAACATCAAGTTGAGCCCTTCTTTTTGGACATCATCTTCGCAAACCAAAATAACGGGTTTATTGCTGGCTAACATATAGCCCATTTCCCAAGCTGTCCCGGTGTCTGGATTGACATTATCCCAAGAAACAACGGCTAAGTCGGCTAAGTTCATTGCGGTAATATCATTTTTGTAAGTTTCATTTGCCCATTCATAACCGCCAAAAATTCCATCTGGATCGTTGTCAATGCTGACATCTTTGTATTGATGATCGCGAGGGCTGTGCAAATAACTCACGGTAGGATTCTGCTTTAATACAGCCTCAATTCGGTCGAGTAGATCAATTTGTTTAGGATTAAAGAATCCTCCAGCAAGATAAATATTTTTTGACATAATAATCTCCTTTACTAATGTCTGGGTTAATTTTATGATAAAAAGCGCGTAATTCCTAGCTATTAGACGATAATTTTTGTAGAAAGTAGGCAAGTGGTTGACAATTACATTTATAAATCATGAGCAAGCCATGACGATCAAGAAGTTTTTACAAAAGCAGGGGATTAGTCATCGTTTGTATCAAAAATTAAAAATTTTACCGCAAAATTTCTTGGTTGGGCAAACAAGAGCTGCGGGCAACGCCATTTTGCCACATAATGCTCAAGTGCAGTTGCAGTTGCCGCCAGAAGCTGATGACCCCAAGGTTTTGACTAGTTACCAACCATTGACGGTTATTTATGAAGATGACAATTGGTTGGTCGTCGATAAGCCTATTCAGCTTAGTTCGGTTCCAGGTCCCAGTAATCGTCAGGATACTTTGGTGAATCGAATTAAGGGGCATTTGAAACAACAGCATGCTCAAGGTTTAGTGCCGCATTTGATTACACGTTTAGATTTTGATACACAAGGTTTAGTTTTGGTTGCCAAAAATTTGTTAGCTAATAGCCTGGCTAATCAGCAAGTCATGAAACATCAATTAGTCAAATTTTATTATGCACGGGTTGCGGGAACGCTGAAGCAAGATCATGATGTCATTAACGCACCAATTGGTCCAGTTGCCGGCCAAATTGCGCGTCATGTACGACCGGATGGGCAGTCGGCGCAAACGGAATATTGGGTTTTAGAGCGATCGGTCAATCAAACTTTGGTCAAAGTGCAACTGCATACAGGACGAACGCATCAAATTCGCGTGCATTTTGCTTCTTTAGGTCATCCTTTGTTGGGCGATCAATTGTATGGAGGACCGCAAAATGTTGGTTTTTCCCACCAAGCTTTGCAGGCTTATTACCTGGCGTTTTATGATTCCTTGACCCATCAGTGGCGTCATTTTGAAATTCCCAATCGGTTAATTTTAAATAATTATGGATAAAAGAAACGGATTCGCTATAATATAAAATAAGTATGTTTGATTAAATTTAGGGGGAAGTATCATGGATGCACTTGTGAAATGGTTAAACAAGTATTTAGTTCCAGTCGCCGCAAAAATTGGTTCTGTGCGCTGGTTGGTAGCTTTGCGTGATGCCTTTGTTGCAATTATGCCGGCCACAATGGCAGGCGCGGTTGCAACAATTTTGAATGTTTTTGTACGCGATATTCCGACGCAGATGCATTTAACCAGTTTTGTCAAAGCAATGGAACCCATCATTGGGATTAATACTCAGGTTTGGACAGGTTCCTTAGCAATTTTAGGTTTGATTTTTGCGTTTACCTTTGGTTATGAATTGGCAGTTCAGTATAAAGTTGAACCGATTACTGGGGGCATTGTTACCTTGGGAACCTTTCTCATGTGCTTGCCACAGACGTTCACTTTGCCCTTGAAGAAGGCGTTGAGTTCAGTCGATGTCAAAACGATTGTGCAGGCCGGCGGTAGTGTCAAAAACAACACAATCAGTGGTCCCGGTTTCTTCAACTTCAATGCTTACTTTGGTTCCACAGGCTTTTTCACCGTAATGATTATGGGTGGTTTAGCGGCCGCAATCTATATTTGGCTCATGAAAAAAAATATTACGATTAAATTGCCAGACTCTGTGCCGCCAGCAATTGCAGCTGCCTTTACAGGTATTATTCCCGCAACGGCGGCTTTATATGTATCTGGCATTTTGAGTTATTTAGTAACAAAATTAGGTTCGTTAACAATTATTGAAATTATTTCTAAGTCGATCCAAGAGCCGTTATTGAATTTGTCACAGGGCTATGGTGCCGTCTTGTTGATGACACTTTTGGTACAAATTTTCTGGTTCTTTGGCTTGCATGGCACGAACGTGTTGGGACCGGTTTTGGATTCGATTTGGTTTACGGCACAAGTCGCCAATATCAATGCTTTTGCCCAACATAAAGCCTTGCCTTATTTTTGGACACGAAATTCATTTGATCTGTATGCTTGGATTGGTGGCGCAGGTTCCACCTTGTTATTGTTAATTGCAATTTTGATTTTTAGTAAACGTGATGATCAGCGCGCAGTTGCTAAAATGGCGATTGCTCCGGGCTTCTTTAACGTTAATGAACCAGTGATGTTTGGTTTGCCTGTGGTTTTAGATCCGATTTACTTTATTCCATTTGTTTTGGCGCCAGTGGTTATGGTTTCCATCGCTTACTTTGCATTGTCGCAAGGTTGGGTGGCTCCGATTAAAGCACAGATTGTCTGGTCCATGCCACCAATTATTAATTCTTTAGTCGCCACTCTAGATTGGCGGGCACCGGTATTGCAGATTGTCAATGCTTTGATTGGCTTTGTGATCTATGTGCCATTCGTCAAAGCGGCTAATAAGGTTAAACCTAAGGATCAAAATTAATGAAATCCAAAGATAATCGAACTTTAGTGGCGATTAGTGGTGGTTTGTTAATTATTGTGCTGAGTCCGATGATGCAACGATATTCTGAATTTTTCTACTATATGTTTTTGATTGCAGGCGTCGTCATCGTGTTTACGAATACCTATTTGTGGTGGCAGCATCGCAAACAACAAAGGGGTAAACGTTAATGGAAATGAAGCTTGATTTTGAAGTGCCAGCGCCATATTTATTTGAGCAGCTGACTAATTCAATTTTATATGATATTGAGCAGCAAACTGGTCGCAAACTTCGACCACGGCAACTACCTAACTTCCAATTTGAAAAAACGTTTCGGAATCAGGCACATGGTCAATTTAAAATTACAGATTATCGAGTGCCTGAAATTTATGCTTATCAATTGCGAACATCTAAGAATTGTTATCGGGTGAGTTATCAACTAGTTTCTTTAAGTCAGACGGGTGTTCAGTTAGTTTATCAAGAAACAATGGATGCTAATTCGAAAACAATTGCGGCTAATAATCGTTTAACACAGTTAATTTTTGGCTGGCAACGCAAACGGCGCATGCGTAAGATGCGTGACCAAATTGTTCAACAATATCAGCAAACAAAACAATAAAAATAGACCAACGTGTCCTTGATTAGATGCGTTGGTCTATTTTTATTGTCTTTATACTAATTTAACTAGGACTAATCCGATGCAGCCTAAAATGACTAATAATAAAAGATTTACTTGAAAGGAAATTTTGATAAAATGCAAAGCTTCTTTTTTTCGTGTGAAAAAGACATATTGTTTATAAGCTAAAAGATTGGCCATAGAAGCAACAAGGGTGCCTAAACCACCAATATTTGAACCAAGGAATAGCGCATAAAAGTGTTTGGTAAATTTGGCGACCAGAATCGTAGTCGGAACGTTACTGATTAGTTGACAGAAGCCGATTGAGGTCAGATATGTGGAAATTGGCTTAGCAACTAACCGACTAATCAAATTAGCAACGGCGGGAAAACGGCTGATATTTCCAACGGCAATGAAGAAGCAAACAAAGACCAACAAAGTAGTGTAGTCAACTTTTTTCAAGATATGCGGGTCAATAATGCAAGCCAAGATTGCAGCAGCTACGGTGGTCCACCAAATAGGTACGATTTTGAAAATACCTAGAAAAATAAATATCGTTAAAAAAAGTGCAACGATTAAACTGCCTAAATTAATTTCAAAGGGTGTGACTTTGATATTAATCGGCTTAGGTTTCGCTAACAAGTTCGTGGTTAAGATTAATAAAACGAGTTCGATCAGCATTAGGGGCGTGGACATCTTAAAGAAAGTCAACGCGTTTAAATTAAAATGTGAAAGTAAAAATAAATTGTGTGGATTACCAAATGGCGTAAATGAACTGCCCAGATTGGCTGCAATGGTAATCATGGTCATCGTTAAAGCACGACTCAACGGAATTTCAGAAGCAATTTTGAAAAAGAGGGGTGCCAAAATCAAGATGGCCACATCGTTAGTGATGAACATGGAGCCAAAAAAAGCCAATAGGACTAAAGCAGTCATTAATTGGCAAGTATTATGTGCTTTGGCAGTTAATCTGGTTGAAACAAATTGCAGTAAACCAATGTTTTCTAGGATTTGGACTAAGATCATCATTGACATTAATGAAAAAATGGTCTGAAAATTAATATCTGATAATTGCGGTTTGCTGACAAAAGTTGAAATAACAGCCGCTCCCGCCGCAATCCAGAGCATTTTATCCAGCAAAATATTTTTGAGAACGACCATTACAAAAACCTCTTGTCTTTAGACTGAATGAATTACTTTGAAACCAGTAATATTGTACTGTAATTGTGATTTATAATAAAGCATAAAATTATTAAGGATTTTCATTTAGTTTTTACAAGTAAGTGAAAAAATGTATAATGTGTTTTATTGAATTTATTTATGGAGGAAATTTTTTTGACAGAAAAAACAGCCGCAACTGCGATTGTGGAAACAATGATTGATTATGGAATCAAATATGTTTTCGGAATCCCAGGAGCAAAAATTGATCAACTTTTTGAAGAATTAGAGCACAACTCCAATCCTAAAAAACCTCAATTAATTATTACGCGTCATGAACAAAATGCTGCCTTTATGGCTGCTGCTGTAGGACGGTTGACAGGTAAACCCGGAGTCGTTTTGGTGACTTCTGGTCCTGGTGTAGCCAATCTAGCTACCGGTTTAGTGACGGCAACTTCTGAAGGTGATCCAGTGATTGCTTTAGGGGGGCAAGTACCGCGAGATGATTTAGCGCGCTTGACTCATCAAAGTATCCCTAACCAGTCGATTTTGGCACCGGTGACCAAAAATAGTGTCGAAGTTCAAAATCCAAATAATCTGTCAGAAGCTTTTGCGAATGCTTATCAAGAAGCCACTGATACCAAAAATGGAGCCGTCTTCATTTCAATTCCTCAAGATGTGATTGGAGGCACGGTGACTCGGCCTAATATGCGTGTGACGCCTGCCGTTGAACAAGGTGTCCCAGCGCAAAGTCAATTAGCCGAAGTGGCCAGCAAAATTAAGCAAGCGAAAATGCCAGTCATTTTAGCTGGCATGCGGGCTTCACAACAGCGCTCCACGCAAGCTTTAAGACAATTATTGAAGCAAACACCGCTACCTGTTGTCGAAACTTTCCAAGGTGCGGGTGTGATTTCTCATGATTTAGAAGATTTATATTTTGGGCGTGTCGGGTTATTCCGGAACCAAATCGGTGATGTCTTATTAAAAAATGCTGATTTAGTTTTGGCGATTGGTTATGATCCGATTGAATATGAAGCGCGGAATTGGAATCAGGATCAAAAAGGAATCGTCATTAATTTGGATACGGTGGCTCCTGAATTAACACAAGACTATCAACCAGAATTAATCTTGCAAGGTGATTTGGCAGATACATTGAATGCGTTGGCACAATTGCTTCAAGATGATTATCAAATGTCTGAAAAAACAAAAAATCAATTGCGGACAATTAAACAGCAATTTGATCAACGTGATGTGCCACCAGAAAAGGTTGTCAATGGGGTGCAGCATCCCTTAACGATTGTCCAAGAATTACAAAAGCACGTTGATGATTCAACGATTGTCACAGTTGATGTCGGCAGTCATTACATTTGGATGGCGCGGCATTTTCGCAGTTATGAACCACGGCATTTATTATTTAGTAATGGGATGCAGACCTTGGGAGTAGCGTTACCTTGGGCCATTACAGCCTCTTTGTTGCATCCTGATCAGCAAATCGTATCGGTCGCAGGTGATGGTGGTTTCTTATTTTCCGGACAAGAATTAGAAACTGCAGTGCGCTTGCATTCGAATATCGTTCAGTTGATTTGGGTCGACGGCTATTATGATATGGTTCGTTTCCAAGAACAGGTCAAATATGGACAAGAAGCGGGCGTTAAATTTGGCCCGGTGGATTTTGTTGAATATGCGCATAGTTTTGGGGCTGCGGGTTTACGTGTGGATCAAGATCATGATTTACAGTCAGTCTTGGATCAAGCTTTTGCAACAGAAGGTCCCGTGGTTGTAGAAATTCCTGTCGATTACAGTCAAAATGCTCAACTGAAACAAGAACTTTTGCCTGATCAATTTCATTAGGAGGTTGCAATGATGAATGATACTTTATATCAACATGGAACGTTAGCGTTACTCGTGCCCGGATTGTTAAAGGGAACCATGACAATGGGAGAACTGCTTGAGCATGGTAATACAGGGATTGGAACCGGCGAAGGTTTAGATGGAGAATTGATTATCTTGGACGGAAAACCGTATCAGATTAATGGTCAAGGAAAAATTCAAGTTGTACCTGCTGATTTTACAGTCCCGTTTGCCACGATACATCAAGCTGAGTTTACGGATTTAGGTAAATTGACGAATTTGACAGCGGCGGAAGTTTATCAACAGGTTGCCCAGCAAGTTCAATCCCAAAACACCTTTTTTTCATTAAAAATTACAGGCACTTTTCAGGCTATGAAAACTCGGGCGGTAAATAAAGCTTTAGAACCTTATCAGACTTTGGTAGAAGCATCGCAAAAGCAAAATATTTTTACAGGTGAACAAGTTGAAGGCACTTTGCTTAGTTATTATTCGCCGCAAGTGTTTGATGGCGCAAGTGTGGCAGGCTTTCACAGTCACTTTTTAGCAGCTGATCATACTTTGGGTGGGCATATTTTAGACTTTACGTTGGCCAAAGGGCAGGTTAGTTGGCAACAATTTGCCACGTTAGAACAGCATTTGCCTGTCACGGATTCTGCTTATATGCAACATGATTTTGCTCGTGATGATGTGACTTCAGCAATTGATCAGGCTGAACGTTAGTTGTATTTATGTTAGAATGATAATAATTACAACTTGAAGAGGAGAACTTAATGTCCACAACAACTATTATTGTCATTGTAGTGATTGTTCTATTGATTGCTTGTTATGCTTTGTTATATAACGGTCTTGTTAAGCGGCGCAATCAGGCTCAAGAATTTCAGAGTCAAATTGATGTGCAACTGAAGCGGCGCACAGATTTGATTCCCAATTTGTTAGAAACAGTTAAGGGCTACGCAGCTCATGAAAAGCAAACGTTGTCGCAAATTGTGGAACTTCGTAATTCTGTCATGAATGCGGATAATTTGCAGGATAAAGTGAACGCTGACAGTCAGTTGACCACAGCTTTAGGTCCGATTATGGCTTTAGCAGAGAGTTATCCCGATTTAAAAGCTAATCAAGAATTTGGTAAATTGATGGAAGAGTTAACCAATACTGAAAATAAAGTTGCTTATGCGCGGCAAGCTTATAATAGTTCGGTGCAATATTATAATACGGGGATTCAAACTTTTCCGCGGAATTTGATTGCGCATCTTCATCATTTTACAGCCATGGTTTACTTGGAAATTCCAGAAGTAGAGCGTGAAGTTCCTAAAGTGAAATTTTAAGAGGCTGATAGATGTTATATCAACAAATTGCACGTAATAAGCATAAAACGTATTTGATTTTTATTGTTTTTTTCCTAGTTTTAGGTGTGATTGGCGGCATTATTGGGCGCTTGATGTTTGGTAATACGTTGAGTGGAATTATTGTTGCATTAATGATTACTTTATTTTATGCTTTAACAACATATTTTCAGTCCACAAGTTTGGTTATGAAAATGAATGGTGCTAAACCAGTGACCAATAGTGAGCAGGCACCTGATTTATGGCATATTGTTGAAGATTTGTCAATGGTGGCGCATGTGCCGCGACCAGATATCTACTTTATTGATGATCCTAGTCCTAATGCATTTGCCACGGGGCGCGATCCCAAGCATGCTGCAGTGGCAGTAACGACTGGTTTGTATGAATTAATGGATCGTGAGGAATTAGAAGGTGTTTTAGCCCATGAATTGTCACATGTGCGCAATTACGATATTCGAGTTTCGACGATTGCAATTGCCTTATCTTCAGCGATTATCTTGATTTCGTCAATTTTAAGTAATGTTTACCGTTGGGGAGCGTTCTTTGGTGGTGAACGTGATGACGATCGCAATGATTCTAGTAATAATGTTATTCAAATTATCTTATGGTTAGTGGGCTTGATTTTTGCGATTTTTGGTCCCATCATTGCATCGTTGGTTCAGCTGGCGATTTCGCGAAACCGTGAATATCTCGCGGACGCTTCGGGAGTTGAATTAACACGTAATCCGCAGGGATTAATTAGTGCGTTGCAAAAATTGCAGCAAAGTGAGCAACCATTGCAACATGTTGATGATGCTAGTGCAGCCTTGTATATTGATAATCCGGTGAAAAAGAAGCATTCAATGCAACATTTATTTGATACGCATCCACCGTTATCGGACCGAATTGCACGATTGCAAAAGATGTAAATTAAATAGTTGCAGAAGCTATTTTTGTTTGCTGACCAAACAAAAAGAACTCTCAAGACATTTACTGTAGTCTTAAGAGTTCTTTTTTTATTTTATAACAATTTTAAAATTTCTTGTGGTTTGGTAAAAATGTATTCTGCATCACTAAAATCAACGTCGGGGTTAGCGCCCCATTTGGCTAGTCCAAAGGCAATTTGAGCTTGGTGAGCACAATCAATATCATTTCGGGAATCGCCAATGAGTAAAGTTTGTGCTGGTTGAGCCTGCAACAACTGTAAAGCTTTCAAAGCGGGCTCTGCGGCGGGTTTTGGTTGTTGGACTTGGTCGGCAGTAACATATCGAGAGAAATAAGGATTTAGTGTCGTTTTTTTGAAAATAGTTTCAAATTCCCATTGATCTTCTGAGGTAACAATGGCCAATGCAATTTTTTTGGCTATTAATTGTTGAACAGTTTCCAAAATACCAGCAAATGGTTTCACTTCGTCAATAAAATTGAATGCATTTTTTAAAACACTGGCTGCAGCGTCGGCATGCTGAGATTCAGGAATGTTGAAATAATTCAAGGTGTCTTTAGCAGTGCCTGAAAACGCGAATTCTAAATCTGTTATTTTGGTTGGTATATGATAATCTTCAGCTAAAGTTTGTTGCAAGGCCATTAAACTGGCCTCCTTAGTGTCTAATAGAGTCCCATCAACATCAAAAATGATATTTTTAATCATGCTCAAGCTCCTTTGAAAACGTATGAGTGCTATTATAATATGGTGTGGAAGCAAATGGCAATATGAAGGGAGCATTATTTATGAAATTACAAGAAACGACAGCTAATTTTTTAGATGCGGGCTTGTATTTTAGTGGTCGTTGGATGCAGACACAACACGGCATGTATACAACGAATTTAGGTGCACAAATTTTTACACAAAGTCAAGGCGCTCAAGTAATTAAATGGTTCTTTTCGACCAAAGCACCACAAGATGATACTTGGCTTGCTTATCAAATTGATGATCAACCGTTTCAGCGACAAATGTTGACGTCTGCTCCTTTACTTATTGAATTACCTGATACCGGTAAGCATCAAATTCGACTGGTTTATAGTGGCAACGCTAAAACAGACAATGTTTGGAAGCGTCACGAAGGATTATATTTTGATCAAGTTCAGACTTCCGGACAATTGACGCCCGTCAAACCTGTTGGTTCGCCTATCACCTTTATTGGCGATTCTATTACGGCAGGTTGTTGGGTAGCCGGTCCCACACCAGGCAAAGATTATCGTGCGGAAAGTAATTATGCAGCCTTAGTAGCACAACATTTTAATAAAGAAGATATTCGAATTTGTTATGCAGCGGCGGGGGTGGTTCAAGCTGGAGCTGGCGGTGTCCCCAATGCTCAAACTTTTGTTGAACAAATGGCGTTTAATCAACCATATCAGCCGATTAACAGTTCGGATGTGATTATTAATTTGGGAACGACGGATCGCAAAGTGAATGATAATGAATTTCGGGTTGGCTTTGAACTTTTGTTACAAAAAATTAAACTGCAATATCCAACTAGTCGGCTTTGGGTCATGATTCCATTTGCTCAAGTTCATGCCGATATTATTCGTGAAGAAGCTTCTGAGTATGATAATACGACAATTGTCGAAACCAAAGATTGGGATTTATCATATACAGATGGCTTACATCCTAATTTGCAAGGAACCCAAGTGGCTGCACAAGAATTGATTGCAGTTTTACAGTAAAAATTAGCCTAAGTGATAAAAACCTAGCCTAACAAATTTTGTCAGGTTAGTTTTTTTTTTGTATAATGTTAGCTTAGTGTAGATATGGGGAAGACAAAAATGGCACGATCAAAACAACAAACGACAACGATGAAAAAAGATTCCTTATTGTCAGGTTCTGCGTGGATTACGGCCAGTGGCATTGTTTCACGAGCCTTATCAGCGTTATATATTATTCCGTGGAATATTTGGATGGGCTCTGCAGCGACCGTTGCGGCGGCCAATGCTTTATATGGCAAAGTTTATAATATTTACGATTTTTTTCTGTTAGTTTCCACAGCAGGCTTGCCGAGCGCGATTTCTAAACAAATTGCGCATTACAATGCAATGGGTGAATACGAAGCCAGTAATCAATTATTCAAGCAAGCGTTAAAAGTTACTGCCATTATTGGCTTAGTTTTTGCGGCAGTCATGTATTTTGGGGCACATTATGTCGCTTTATTGTTCACCAACGGTGATCCGCGCAGTATCCCAGCCTTGAAAGCTTTAGCAATTGCGGTTTTGTTATTGCCAACGTTGAGTATTATGCGCGGATATTTCCAGGGACATGGTCAGATGGGTGTTTCTGCCGTTTCCATGATGTTGGAGCAATTAGCACGTGTTGCTTATATGTTGTTGATTACTTATATCATTATGCAAATTCAACATGGTAATTATGTTGATGCTGTAACCAAATCAACCTTCGCTTCATTTATTGGTGCCAGTATTTCCATTTTGTATCTCTTGTACGTTTTTTGGCGTCAACGCCATACTTTGACGTCTTTAGCACAAACGGGTCAGCACAATATTAATTTTACGGCAAAAGATTTTACGAAAGAAATTGTGTGGCAAGCCATTCCGTTTATCGTCATTGATTCAGCTATTACGATTTTTAAATTGTTTGATCAGGCAACGTTCAATCCGATGATGCAGAGTTTTATGCACATTTCGCATCAGCAATTAGATTATTATTATTCGTTGTTTGGTTTTCAAGCTAACAAATTAATCATGGTCGTCGTTTCCTTAGCGACTGGCGTGGTTTCTTCAGCAATTCCGATTGTATCGTCTTTGTATACGACTAAAGATACTGCCAAAATTAAAACCCAAATTGTCAATATTATTCGCTTATTTGCCTTTTTTATGGTTCCAGCTACATTGGGCATGTTAGCTGTTTCGCGATCATTATGGAGTGCGTTTTATGGCTACGATTTGTTAGGTATTCGAATTATGCAATTGTCCTGTTTGATGGCCTTGTTACTGGGCTTTTTCATGGTTCTAGCAGCTATTTTGCAGGCTTTATATCGGAATAATTTGGCAATTAAATATCTAGTCATTGGTTTTATTTTCAAAATTGTGATTCAGTGGCCGTTAGTCTACGCTTTTCATGAGTACGGTCCGATCGTTGCAACAATGGTGGCGATGGCATTAATTTGCTTTTTGATGTTGCGCAAAATTCACGCATTATATCCATTTAATTTAAAAGCGCTGCTCAAACATGATTTGGTTAAAATCATTGTGGCAGCCCTGTTAATGATGATCGTCGTTTTGGTCGTTGATGGCCTCTTTTATGGATTGGATCATCATGTTGGACGCGTGAAAGCTGCGGGATACATGGGAGTTGAAGTCCTGCTGGGAGCAATTGTATATGGCTATTACGTTTTGAAAACGCGTTTAATGGATCAAACACTTGATTTGAATGCGACTAAATTGCGTCAACTGTTCCACATAAAATAAAATTGGAGATCATGCATGATAGAAGTAAAAGCTTTACCACTCAGTAATGGACGAATTAATTATTTAGCTGAGGATCTGAAGTTAGCGCAAACAACGATTTTTTTACCAGATTTTACACAAAGTGTTAATAGTTGTGTGCAAGTGCTGGCTTTTAATGGTTACACCAATAGTTATGCACTAGATTGGCGTTATCATGGTTTGTCAGAGAGTGTTGGACCGCTGAGCGTTATTAGTTTTGCACAAGATTTGCAGGAATTTGTTGCTGCTAAAAAATTACAAAATTATCAAATTGTGGCAGCGGGATTAAGTATTTTTGTCGCAGCTAAGGCGGTGACCCAAGGCTTGGAGCCTACAAAAATTATTGCCTTGGATCCGCGGTGGCAGCCGGATGCGCTTTACCGTCAGAGCCCTATTTTTAATGATTTTGAGGAAATGGTTACGGCGGGGCAACAACAAGCAGCTCGTGAGTTTGAATTTGACGATTATCAAAAGCAAATGTTTTTGAATGCGTTTGTGGCGGATTATCATTTGACAGTGTTGGGTTATCAGTTATATATCTCTGATGCTCAACAAAAAAAGTTTATTCAAAGCCTGAATCCATTGTCATTTGGTCGACAGGCGCCACAATTGACCTTGTTGATGACGCAAAAAACGCAAGAGAAAATCCAAAAGTACCCGTTGAGTAAACTGGAGCGTCAAAATTATGCACAGTTTACAAAAAGTTATGTTTTGAAAAATACGCTTGATAATTTGTTATGTGTTACCCCATTAACAGTTTTAAACTTTATTCAATAAAAAATAGCCTTGCATTGAAAATCAATGCAAGGCTATTAAATTTAAATTATTGAGGGGGATTCAAAATTTAAATTATTGAGGGGGATTCAAAATTTAAATATTGAGGGGAGAAGAAAAGATATTAGCTATCTCATCAACTTACAAAGATTATAATACATGGCAATTGTGAATAAAAATACCTCAAATTGTGAAAAAAATATGAACATTTATGAATTCCCTTACGACTACCAATACATTAAATGATAACACCGGTGTCAAATATATCAATTGATATAAAACACGAACATTATAAATTGATATCAAACTTAATATCCACAAAATAGTGACATTTAAATCTGTAATCAGTATAATATAGTTTGTGTTGAGTATGATATATGAACTTTTGGAGGATAAGCGTTGAGTAAATCATCGACTAACTTATTGGAAAAAACATTTGATCTGCGTGCTAATAAGACTAATGTGCGACAAGAAATTATTGCTGGTACCACGACTTTTATGGCAATGTCTTATATTTTATTTGTCAATCCGAATGTCTTGAGCGATGCGGGGATGAGTAAGGGAGCAGTTTTTGTCGCAACAGCCTTAGCAGCGATTGTTGGTTGTTTGGCGACCGCATTTATTGCCAATTATCCGGTGGCGATTGCGCCATCTTTAGGTAGTAACGCTTTTTTTGCTTATACAGTAGTTTTGGGCATGAAAATTCCGTGGCAAACAGCATTAGCTGGAATTTTTGTGGCGTCCATTTTATTTATGTTGGTGACCGTGTTTAAAATTCGTGAAAAAATTATTAACAATATTCCCAGTGATCTTAAATCGGCTATTGCAGCGGGAATTGGTTTGTTTGTCGCGTTTGTCGGTCTACAAAACGGTGGTTTGCTGAAAGCTGATTCGTCGACATTATTGACGATTACAGATTTTCATAACCCGACCGTTTGGTTGACGATCTTTGGTTTGGTTTTTACTTTGATTTTGGTGACGTTAAAAGTGCCGGCAAACTTTTTGTTAGGTATGGCTGCCACGTCCGTTGTGGGGATTTGTACTGGTTTAATCAAAATGCCTCACCATATTGTGGCCACAGTTCCAAGCCTCAAACCAACATTTGGGCAAGCTATTTTTCATTTGCCTAATGTCTTCACACCACAAATGATTACCGTTATTTTAATCTTTTTCCTCGTGGCTTTTTTTGATACGACGGGGACAGTTGTGGGGTTGGCCGAGCAGGCTGGTTTTATTAAGCGGGGTGAAAAAGTACCGCCACGTTTGAGCAAAACACTCCTCAGCGACGCTTTTGCGATGACGGGTTCATCGATTTTTGGTAGTTCACCTACGGCAGCTTATGTTGAATCTTCCACCGGAATTGCGGTTGGCGGTCGTACTGGTTTGACTTCTTTGACCGTTGCAGTTTTGTTTGCAGCTAGTCTGTTCTTTTCGCCATTGTTGGGGGTTGTGACGTCGCAAGTGACCGCGCCGATTATGATTATCGTTGGTTCTTATATGGTCACATCTTTGGGACAAATTGACTGGAGCAAGTTTGAGAGCTCTTTTCCCGCGTTTGTCACCATTATTGGTATGCCATTCTTCTACGATATTGCTTATGGTTTTGCGTTTGGTGTGATGTCGTACGTTTTAATTATGGTTTGTGAGAAAAAATGGCGTCAAGTACATCCGATTATGTATCTTGCATTCTTTGTTTTCTTGTTCTTGTTGATTGCGATGAATTTGGCGCATTACTAAAAATTAATTTTCAATAATCCTTGAATTAGTTAAAGGGTTATTTTTGTTTCTGTTAGCATTAGATGTCTTCTTATTATAAGATGGTAATTAATGAGGAGGTGCTGATATGAAACAAATTCGTTTGGTACCATTATTATTAGTTGCCTTTTTGAACGAAACTGCTTATAGCATGATGTGGCCGTTGGCAACGATTTATATCAATACGATTTTGCATAAATCTTTAACTGTTGCTGGCACAGGTTTGATGTTTTTTTCAGCGGCCAATGTGTTAGGCGCAATGTTAGCTGGCAAATTATACGATCGCTTTAACCAATTTTATTTGACTTTATTTGGTATGGCTGCTTGTCTGGTGGTCTGTTTATTGGGAATTGTGTTTACGAGGTGGCCCAGTTATGTATTTGTCTTGACGGCCTTTGGCTTGACGACTGGTTGGCTCAATACGGCTGTCAATGTTTACGGAACGCTATTTCCTAAAATGTCTACCACCAAAATTTTTAATCTGATTTATTTAGTTTTAAATGTAGGCTTAGTTGTTGGCACAATGCTGATTAGTGAAATTTTTAAAAAATCCGTGGTGCCCATTTTTGTTTTAGCAGCCGCCATTTATTTATTTTCTTTTCTTACACAGTTTTTTTGCTTTCCCAAACAGCGGTTGGAATATCAGACACAACCCGTTTCCAAACATGCGACCACGCATCATCTTCCAACGCATCATATCAAACATTTGTTTGCGGTCAATTTTTTAACTTTAGTGATTGTTTGGACGATGTATTCACAGTGGGAATCCAATTTTTCAGTTTATTTGATTGATAATGGCTTTGCTTTGCGGGTTTACAGTTTATTATGGGCGCTCAATGGTGTTATTATCATTGCTGTTCAGTGGCTGTTGACTTGGCGCCCGCAGATTATTCAAAATCTGTATCATCGAATTGTCATTGGCTTAGTCTTCTTATCAATTTCTTATTTTGTCACCATCATGAGTACTAATATTATTTTTATTTATCTAGGCATGATTTTGTTGACGATTGGCGAAGCGATTTATGTACCAACGGTGCCCGTCATTATTGATCAATGGACGCCACCAGCAGATAAGGGCCACAGCCAAGGTTTGGTGAATGGTTTTTCGTCGGTTGGTCGCGCACTTGGACCATTATTTGGTGGTTTGGTGATTGATCATTCCTCGTTTAAAGTTTTGTTTGTTGTTGCGGGATGTAGCATGGTGTTGATGACGATTTGGAATTACTGGAATAACCGCCAATTAGTATGATATGTAAAATAGATCTTCTCAAATGAGAAGATCTATTTTAGTTTTGGTTTAACTGGTCTAAAGCTTGGTCGTAATTGGGTTCATGCGTCATTTCGGGCACAATTTCGTGATAAATGACGGTTCGATCTGGATCAATCACCCATACCGAGCGTGCTAGCAGCTTACTGTCAGCCATGAGTAAGTTAGTTTTTTGACCAAAATCCTGCTGTGCGTCAGATAATAATTGCATATGCTTGACACCTTCAGCAGCACACCACTGGGCCTGATCTTCCACAGTATTGGTAGAAATCGTGACAAAATTAATTCCTTGATACGCGTCCATTTTTTGGTTAAATTGCTTCGTCTGTAAACTGCAGACACTTGTGTTAATATCGGGTACTACACTAATTAATAATGGTTGATTTAACAACTCGGTTAATTGCACGGCTTTGTTTTGAGAATTCCGCACAGTAAAATTGGGCATTTTTTGCCCCACTTCTGGAAAATTAGTGATAGTACAAAACTCATCGCCATTGCGTGTTATTTTCATTTTGTTCACCTCACTTTCAGTATACTATCTTTGAGTCCAAATCAATAACTTTAAGAATTTGTTATAATAAACAAATAAGGAGGTATCTGGGCATGAATTTTTTTTAACGGGAGATTTATCGAATATTTCAGCAGGAATTGAACATTCGCAGATCAAGCGAATGCGGCTTTTTCATGAACATCAAGAACCTGCCAAAATTGTCACCATTTCGTATCGTAATAATTGGGCTGATGGTCCGGGTAAGTTTGATGTGCAACTAGATGATGTGATTAATATTTTTGATTACTTTGGTCAGAATCATACCGATTTTTATCAGGCTAATCCGGTGCAAGCTTATTGCAAACAGCATCGTTACCATATCGTGCAGCGTTTAGGTCAAGAAAGTAACGAAAATGGTTATCAGTTGGTGACGGAAGATGGTCGCCAAGCCTTGTTACGAGCTGATGTTGATACGGGGCAAATTGTTTCGATCACTTTTTCAACTGTTAATAGCAGTCAGACTAATTATGCAGAAGGCTATGATGCACGGGGCTTTTTATCAATTAAATATTTTTACGATCAGCATGGACAAGTCACCAAACAAGAAATTTTTAACGATCAAGGTCACAGTTTTTGTACACAAGTTTTCAAAAATGGGCGCGTGGTTTTATACAAAATTAAATTTCGTAATCAGAAATATACTTTCACGGATATTCGGGATTTGCACGGCTTCTTTTATGATTGTTTGAATGAAGATTACGGTGAGCACAATTTATTTATCTCTGATCGGATGGAATGTACGCAAGGCTTGCCACGGATGAAAACAGCCGCTAAAAAGGGCTTTTACATTCATAATCAATTTGTGAACTCGTGGCAAGCTGATATTATGACAGCACCATTTAATTATAATTATGACTATGGTTTGACTCATAATGATCAATTTGATTTGATTTTTTGTCCTACCAAATGGGAGAAGCAAGAAATTAATCAACGCTTGAATTTAGGTGAAAAAGTCCAAGCCATGCCTAGTGGTAATAGCCAAGTTGGTGTACCGCAAGTAAAAATGGATCAGCGTGATCCTCATTTAATTATGATGGTGGCGCGAATTTCGCCTGAAAAACAGGTAACGCACGCTTTAAAAATACTTAAGCAAGTGCGTAAACAAGATCCGTTAGCTCATTTAGAAGTTTATGGTGGCATTACCGTCAAAGAAGAAGCTGAGTTAGTTAATAAGACGGTACAGGATTTGCATTTGCAAAATCATGTCAGTTTTAAAGGGATTGTTTCTGATTTAGCTCCAATTTATGACCGTGCTCGCGTGGTTTTAGTTACTTCTTATAGTGAAGGTTTATCTCTAGCTTTATTGGAAGCTAATAGTCATGGGGTACCGATGGTTAGTTATAATTGTCGTTATGGTCCTAGTGAAATTGTGCAGGACGATCAAAATGGTTATCTGGTTCCACAAGACGACATAGACTTAGCGGCCCAAAAAGTTAGCCAAATCTTACAAGATGATCAATTAGCACAACGCTTGAGTGATGGTGCTTATAATACTGTGGACCCGTTTTCTCCCGCAACTTCTTGGCAAAAGTGGCAACATATCTTGGATACTATTCAGGCTGAAAAAGCAAGTAATTGATTGAACTTAATATTGTAAAGTGATATATTGTCTTTGTGTATTGAGATTACAAACTTGCGAAAGGGGTCGTGATTGTTGAATAAAACAACTAAAAGTTCAAAGCGACTCACTTGGCGTAAGGTAACTGGTTTATTGGTAGCAGTTGTGGCAACGATTGTAGTTGTAATTGGTGCTTATTCCACAGCAATGTGGGCAGGTACTGACTATGATTATCAAGGTAATGAAGTTGCCCAAGCACTGCCAGTCACTCAAGGTTACAGCCGAGGGGGAGAAGATACTAATTCCAATACTAAGTCGTCAACTGCTTCCGTCATTGTCAAGGGGACCAATGTTGCTAGTGAACAGGGTGCCAAACTTGATAAATTAGACTACCCACAAACGGGTGGTAATAATCCGGGTGCAGTACAAGTAGTTGGTTCACCAAATTATCCACAAACGGGTAATGCCACTAATTATGGAGCCATTGCTTTAGGCTCATCGTTATTGTTGGGATTAAGTTTATGTTACTGTAAAAAGAGTAAGAGTACTTTACAGTAGTTTTGTTGTGAAACTATTATTTGGTACAGGCTCTTGCAACTTTTGACAAAAGTGGTATTGTATTAGTTGTATTTTATTAAATGTAGTTCAAATATTTTGGGGGGATTTAACAATGAAAATGAATAAATTATTTGCTTCTGTAGCAACTGCTGTTGTTGCTTTAGCTGCTGTTGCACCTGTTGCTAGCGTAAGTGCTGCTGGTAACGATTTACCATCTAACACATCTGATCAGATTGATGATAAAACTGGTTCAACTAGTGCTACATCTACTGCTAGTGTTAAAGTTGTTTCAGGATTTTTAAGTTTAGATAAGGTTCCTGATTTATCATTCAATCCAGCTGTTAAGGGTGCTGATTTTGCTTATTTACAAGATAATGGTGATCTGAAGAGCGAAACTAACAACCAAAACTGGGGTGATAATGGTAACTCCGACGGTGTTTTACAGGTTTCAGATTCACGTAATGATGTGAATGCTGATTTACCTGCAGATGCTTCACAAGCTTCTGGTGCTGGTGAAACTAGTTTTGGTTACACAGTTTCAGTTCAATTAGGTAACTTCGAAGGCAAAGATGGTAATGTTGTTGGTAGTTCTACTGCTGCTGATGCCGCTACTAATGGTGCCTTTGCACTTGATTTTACTAAAGCTGTTCAGTCTGACATGGGTTATCAATCAAATGCTAATGTGATTGCATCCGCTGGTGCTGCAACTTCATCTCCTCTTATTGTTGTTCCTGAAAACAATAAACGTGGATCTGATCAATTCAAATTTGATCATAGCGCTGGAATTCGGATGAATTTACCAAAGAGTATTAATACAGGTGCATATACAGCTCCAATTACTTGGAATTTATCTGCTGCAGCTCAATAATTTTATAATTTTTAGGAGTGTCGTTTTTCGCGACACTTTTTTTGTACATAAAATATCTTGTTGACTTTTAATATGAAAAGATTAAGATTGTTAAGTGTGGTTTTACGTATAATTTAATTATTGAGGTGCAGTTAATATGAATCATTTGAAGCAAATGTTAATGGCTTTACTAACAGCATTTGGAATAAGCTTTATAACGGCAGTTCCACTTCATGCTACGGTTGGTAATTATGGAATTAGGCCCAATTATAGTAGTAATCAAGTTGTTAAAAATGGACAAATTGATATCTTTGGGACTCCAGGTAGTACGCAAAATATATCTATTAGCGTGGTTAATAAAGATACTAAGGATCATCGATATACGGTTACTGTGAATACAGCTTATACTAATAATGGGGGTACTTATAGTTATAGTAAGAAAAAAGTTAGTGACCCTTCTTTAAAGATTAAACTAGCCAATTTGGTATCTCCTAGAGTCCAAACTGTTTCCGTACCTGCTGGTAAGGAAGTTGACGTTAACTTTCAAATCAAAATTCCTAAAAAGAGGTTTTCGGGTTATTTAATGGGTGGTATTGGAGTTCAGCCGGCTAAGGGTGAGAAAGCTTATAAGACGGTTGCTAAAAACGGTACTTTGTTGACGAATAAGTTTTTCCAAGGTGTGCCTTTGAAGGTACGTCAAGATAAGAATTCGACTATGCAACCGAAGTTTAGAGCACGACAGGTTACAGCTTTTGCTAATGCTTCTGGTAAGGGTCAACGTGGCGTCAAGGCAAATCTTCAAAACTATGTCAAGGGCTTTAATGGTAATATTAATGCAAAAGCTACTGTTACTAAACGGCCTAACGACCACAAATTTAAGAAGACTGCTACCTTAACAGGAATGTCTCCAGCTCCTAATTCCAATTTTGATTACTTGATTGATTGGGGTAGTACACCGCTACAAGCTGGTAACTATCATTTACATGTGAAGTTGACTTCTAGTGATAAGACACAGTCATGGGTAGTTGATAAAGACTTTACGATTACTTCCGCAGATGCTGGTAAGTACAACAAGTTGTCTGGCATTAAGCCTAACTATCTCTGGCTCTGGATCTTGATTGCGGTCTTAGTCTTGTTATTAGTGCTTGGCTTAGGTATTTACTTCGGTCGTCGGAATAATAAGAAGCAAAATTAAGAATTTAATTGACTAAAAATATGTGTGCACTTAACAGTGTGCACATTTTTTTGTATAATCATATAGTATATCGTTTTGATTATGGTGAATTTATGAAAAAAATCAGATTGTTAATTCTTAGTATTATGATGTTGATCTCTAGTGCTTGGACAGCCACGCATGTCAAGGCGGATATCGGCAATATTTCAGTTACGCCTATCATCAATGATTCGGATGTCACGGATCGTTTTCAGATTGTGGCTCAACCGAACAAAGTGTACCAAATGCGTTTGTCTTTAACTAACTTCAGTGATATGAGTACGCGTGTGCGCGTCCGCCCGACGAATGCTTCCACTACTTCGCAAGGTGGCATTACTTACCAGAAAGTCGTTAACTCTGGGGATAATGATCTTCGTTATGCGTTCAAAGATATGACAGCTTCTAAAGTTGTCAAGTTAGGTGCGAATAAGACTAAAGAAGTAGCGTTTGACGTCCACATGCCTGCGCGTTCCTTCAAGGGCTTGATGTTAGGCGGTTTTTATATCTATGATTTGAATACTCCGAATGCGCCCGGACTCAAAGTGCCAGTCTGGATTACGGAGGATAATAAGCCAGTTGGCGGGGTACTGGTTTTAAATGGGGTGACGCCTGAAGCGGTCAATCATAAACCGTTTATTAATGTTAATTTGTCGAATAATCAACCGGGGTTGATGAAGAATGTTACCGTGCATATGTCGTTGAAGCGTCGTGGCTTGTTAGAGCTATTTGGGATGGGCTTTAAACCAGTAACGGCAGATCAAGTTTATAAGCAGATTGCGCCTAATTCGAATATTCCGATTGCGTTCGATCAACAGTCATTACCAGTTAAGCCGGGCATATATCAAGCAACAGGAACGGCACGTAGTGGCAAAACGCATTGGAAATTTTCAGGCAGCTATCGGATTACACAAAAGCAAGCCAATGCTGTTAATCGGGCTTCACGGGGATTAAATCCTGATAAAACAGTAATGTATTTGATGATCGTGTTAGGACTGTTATTGTTAATTGGTTTTGTATTCGGTGGCTTGTGGAGTCAATCCCGCAAGCAAAAACAGCAACAGCAGGAACAATCAAATCCACCGCGATCATAAAGTAAAGTATGTTGCGTTTTGGTACCAATTAAGTTAAACAAATGTTTTTGAGGGGAATAGTTATGAAGCAAAAACTAAGTTTTATTGTTAAATTAGGAGTATTAGTATTAGCATTTTGGGGAATATGCTGCAAAAGCGTTCAAGCTAAAGATAATGCTCCGACGCAACAAGATCGCTCATTCACGGTCAAGGCGATTCTGCCTAAAAATCAGGTGACTGATAAGGAAACTTTTTTTGATTTGCAGGTAAAGCCGAATCAAAAGCAAAAGTTAAGTATGATTGTCATGAATATTGGCAAGAAGCCCATGACTATCAAGATTAATTTGAATAATGCTTACACATCTAGTAACGGTATTATTAGTTATGATCGCTCCAAAGTTAAGCTCTATCAGCCGTTACAACCGTCGCTGACGGATTTGATTATTGGTAAACGGACGGCTACCGTCAAGGTTCAACCGCAAGAAACTAAAATCGTCAGCTTCCCGTATAAGGCACCTGCTGAACCCTTTAAGGGAATTATCTTAGGCGGGATTGTGGCAACTTCTGCCGTCGGTTCATCGACCAAAAGTAATTTTGCGATTCAAAATCAAATTCAGTATGTTACGGGGATTGTTTTACGTTCGAACATGGATCACGTCCAACCTGATTTGAAGATGAGTAAAGAAGTGACAGGGAAGAGTCGAAGCACCCAACAGGGCATTGGCTTTACCCTCTATAATCCCGCACCAATCAATGTTAGTGGCATGAAGATGAACGCTCATTTCATCCGCAATAAGAAGCAGCATATTAAGAAGACGATGTCTAGTCTGCAAGTTGCGCCTAATTCGAAATGGCAAGTGATGATTCCATTCAAAAAGGTTAAGCCTGGTTCTTACAAGCTTAATCTAACACTCACTGCCAAAAATGGTTATAAAAAGTCTTTTGTTCGTCACTTTACGATTAGTAAAGCACAGACAGCAATTTTGCATAAGAAAACAACGCCCAAACGTTATAATCGTGTTCTACCTTGGATTTTTGTCGGTTTCTTCCTGGTTATTATTTTGGGACTTGTTTACCTACTTTGGATTTACTTGAAGGCTCGAAACAACCGTGGACGTTAGAGACGATTGTTGATATAATCAGATTTGAGGTGTGAATTTTGGAGAAGAGAGTCAGACTTAATTTCTTAATAATATGTTCAATAGCGTTAAGCTTGGGAGCAGTTCATCGTGTATCACCTTCGCCTGTACAAGCAGTAGACGTGACGCGCACCGGTAGTGATCCCACCACCCAAGATATCCCGGATGATGGATTGACTGGGACGACTTCTGTCACCGTAACTTTCCAGAATGCTAATATTTTTCTTGAGCAAATGCCTAACTTCGATTTTGGGACAGGACACGGATATACGGATACTTTGCTGTCAATGATTAAAGTTACTGGAGATCGTTCTTTAATTGTCAATTCACCTGATGGGGCAGTACCTTTTAGCGTTAGTGTTGCTAATTACGGAACGACATTGAAGGATTCAACTGGTGCCGACCAGATCAGTAAAGTATCTTTCGATTCAAACGGTAATTTGAGCTATATTAACTTATTCAATACTGAAGGTACAAATAAATCGTTTACCAATTTTTGGATTATAAAGACTCAGTCACCATCCCAGGATACGTGGTCATCTGTTAATGGGAAGGATCCCGCTGTGACTCGAGATAATCATGTTGCTTTGACTAGTGCTCCGAGTTCAAATGCTTCGACAGAAGTATTGAACTCGGAGCAAGGTTCTCAAGGAAAAATAAAGCTGATTTTCAATGACGTTGATAGTGCACATTTGAATTTATCTTCAGGCGTGTTAAATAGTTTACAAAATGATGTGTTGAGCTCTTCGTCTAAAACAGCCACTTTTATCTTTCCTTTGTATTGGACTGTAAGTATTGATGGTGGTACACAATCTTTAGCTGAGGATCAAGTGTAGTATGCGTTCGTCGGTTATCTATCGTTGGTTGGTTGTGATTGCTTTTGCAACGTTTGGTTTTAAACAATCTAGTCAGGGGGTACAAGCTAACGGTGGAACATTTAGTATCGTGCCGGAGCAGTTGGACAATCAGATTGGTTCTGCACAAGGTGGCTGGTATTTACATGTTGAACCCAATCAAAGCTATCAGTTGAAGTTTAAAGTGTTGAATTTTACGAACAAAGAAAATATTGTCACGGTAACACCCACAATTAGTAAGACAACGCCCAATTTACAGTTGGCGATTGATGATCCAACTGCTAAAGTAGGACCGAAATCAGCATTTAACCTTAAAAAAATGGTGACGAAAAATGAAGTTGCGGTTCCACCTAAAGGTAGTGTGGAAGCCAGTGTTACGCTGAAAATTCCCAATCAACAGATGATTGGGGTGGTCATGGGTGGTTTGTTGTTTCGTTCCAAAACTGATGTGCAAGCCCAAAAAGCTAAAATTGAATCACAAAAACATGCCAGTTCAACGACAGTTTCCACTGCGGCGATTGCCTATGATTTGATTTTGCGCCAAGATGATGCCATCTTGTTGCCAAAGTTAAAATTAGGAAATCCGACTTTAGCGGCGAATGGTCAACAAGTCCAAATTATGACACCCTTGAAAAATACGGCTTCATATCCTTTTTTGCAAGGCAAGCTTAAAGTGAAGCTCACGAAAACCAATTTTTCACGAGCTAAAACCAACTTTCACTTGGATAATGTGAATATTGCTTCAAATTCGCAAACTAAATTTGCGCTTCCATGGAAAAAAAGTAAACTGGTTGCTGGTACATATCAGTTGACATATACCTTTTATCGGCATAAACAACATTATGTTTTTCATCGGCAATTGCATGTCAGCAAACAGCAAATTCAAAAGTTGAATCGTTTGTTGCCTAAGGCACAACGCAATTATCGTAATATGATTTTGATTATTATGTTATTAGTAATCGTCTTGATGGGTTTAATCACCTGGTTAGTTTATTATTTTGGAATCAATTATTCTCGACGTCAAAAGTAGTTTTATTGGGGGAGTTTTCATGCAAATTCGTAAAACAATTTTAACGGGTATTTCATTGACCGCGCTCGCTTTGAGTGCTACAGTGCAGACGGTGTTAGCTGACAGTAGTGATGGTGCTTTGGCGGGAGTTAGCGGGGTGAATAATAGTTACAATCAAAGTGGTAATAGTACTACTCCTACGATTAATGTTCAGCCAGGTTCGTTAAAATCATATGGGGGCGCCGGTTTCGATTTTGATGGGGATTTGGTTTCGCGACCGATTACCTTGGTGGAAGTACCTAATTTTGACTTTGGTGCACTAAAAATTGGTGAAACTAGTAAGAATTTAGATAAAAAGGGTACTAATCGTTATTTGGTTGTGAATGATCAGAACGCTAATCCTGGTACTCAAACAAATTACCATCCATGGAACGTAGATGTTAAATTGGGAAAGTTTTCATATAAGAATAAAAATAATCAAGATATTCCATTATCGACTAAGTATTCTCCTCAAATTGTTTTAAAAGCTACAGGGTTGACAAACAAAAGAACCAGACTGGGTACATGGGTAAATAATACGTTTATTGGTTCCGGTGGATCAACTGTTCTTAATGGATTTACAAGTAATGTCATCTTAAAATCCGGTGATGATACTACGCCATCAACAGTTATGTCTGTTACTGGAAATAAATATGAAGCACATGCTTACGCTATAGATTTTAATGATCCAAGTTATGCAACTTTACAAAATTTTCCTTCTACTAAAATTAACATTAATGATACTTACACGGCGCCGTTAACTTGGACATTGTCGGTAACAGCTTAAAGGTTAAATTCATGAATTCACACAAATATTTTTCGCAATTTATAGGAGCACTGGTCATGGTGATTGGTTGGTGCTTCTTTTTCAATGGCATAGACGTGCACGCGGATCCCGGATCGCCTGTTCAAGTTCAACTGCAAGTTCCCAAAATTAATAAAACACCAGTCAATAGTTCAATCATTAATGTTGATCTCAAGCCCAAGCAATCTGTCCAGTTTGTGTTACATTTGCAGAATACCACGCCACAAGCTGTGCAATTGAAGGTTTACGGTGGGGTAGCGCAAACGAATTCTGCTGGTAATATTGACATTTCGACAAGTCAACATTTGCGTATGGATGATTCGTGGCGTTACAGTTTGGCAGATTTGGGTTTTCAGACGCAAATTTTGACCTTGGCTCCCCAACAAGAGCAGCTTGTGCCTGTGACTTTGACCGCGCCCAGCTCGTATAGGGGTTCGATTTCGGGTTCAGCGATTGTGGAAACGTTGAGTCAGAAGCAGTATCATCATCAAATTAATAATTTTCAGATGTCTTTTGGTGTGCTGGTGAATGTTGGCAAATATACGAAGTTGAAGCCGCATGTTCGTTTGGGCAAAGTTCGTTTGCAGTCATTGGGTGGTCGCCCGCAAATCGTGGGCAATGTCCATAATCAGAGCGCGCTTTATTATGGTAATAACGCGGTGAAGTATCAGATGAGCCTTCAAGGCTTGAGTTTCACCAATCGCAATGTTCATCAGCATTTTAATTTGTCTCAAGGTGCGCTGGCAGCTAATTCGATTGCGCCGTTGGCGTTTGATCTGGGCAACGATCCGATTAAAGCGGGACAGTATCGCTATCGGGTGCTGGTGGATTTAGGTGATAAAGTATTTCATCTCCAAAAGACTTTCAGTGTGACACGTGCACAAGCACAACGGTTGAACCGGCAAAATCCGGATTTGAAACATGATTATCGACCATTGATTGTGGTGATTATTATTTTAGTTGTATTATTATTTGGTTTGATTTTGTGGTTAGTTTTCCGTTTTGCCTTAAATAAAGGGCGCCGAAGTTGAGAATAATGAGCTATCAAACACTGTTTGGTAGCTTTTTTGTACTCTTCAAAGCTAAATAAAAATTTCACTTTCCAAAATAAAATTAGTGTTTTATAATTACGTTGGTTTTAGATTAATTATATATCATATTAGTTGAAGAATGGAGAGATGTAAGTGAATAACAAGAAAGCAACATTTAAAACAGTCGGAACTGTGTTCGGCTTGGTATGTGGTTTGGTGAAGTCTGCAAAATAATGATAACGTTACCAGTTCGGCTTCGACGCCTGAATCATCAGCGACGGTGTCTAATACTGAACCAACGGCACCTATTAACGATGGAGCTCAAGAAAGCGTTTCGACAGCAGCTACCAATTTTCAAGATGGTGTAGCAACAACCTCGGACTCTAGCGCAAATAATGATCAAAGTACGGTTACCCCAGTCCAAGATCCACAAGATGCAACAACGCAACCATCAACCGGTGATGTTGATACTCTTGCGACTGATCAAGAACCTACGAACAATGCCTTAGCTCAAGGAACTTGGGGCTCTAGCAAATGGGATTATACCAAAGATGGTGACGATTATGTTTTAACATTCCATGCTGGAACGTTAGGTACTGGTGGGATTAGCAAAGCTGAAGAGTTTAAAGATATACCTAATTACTCAAATGGTGGCTGTAAGCGAATTATAAAGATAAGTTTTGATAAAGATGTTATTGCCAATCAAGATTCGAGTGATTTATTTAGTGAATTACGTAATTTAAAAAAATAGATGGCTTGAATAATCTTAATACCTCCAATGTAAATAATATGTGGGATATGTTTTCATTTTGTGTTAAATTAAAAAGCTTAGATTTAAGTGATTTTGACACGTCTAACGTAAATATTATGATTTCTATGTTTCACTATTGCTCCAGTCTGAGTAATTTAAACTTAAGTAGTTTTAATACTTCAAAAGTAACGAATATGAGATATATGTTTGATGGTTGTTCATCTTTAAATAGTTTAGATTTAAGTAGTTTTGACACTTCCTTAGGTAGTCAGCTGTATTTAAATAATGATCCTCATTTATCGCACATCGTTGCCTATCCTAATCTACAATTAGTTTTGAATTCTGATGACCGTACCGGAAAGACCATGCCCGGTAACAATCAAAAAGTTGTTTCTAACGATTGGGTTGCCACTAATGGTTATCAATCACATCGCAAATATACAGCGGATCAATTAAGCAAACTCAAAGGTCGCGATCAAGTGACTACTACTTATGAATGGGACTTTGGTCAAGTAACTGCTGATCAGACTGTGGAAAAGAAGGCTGTCACAAGAACAATTAATGTATATCAGCCAGATGGTATTGTTCAAGCAACTACCCAAACCGCTGTCATTCAACGGACGGTAAAATATAATGATGATGGCACGGAAACTTATGGCGATTGGTCTACTGCTTAGTTGAAAGATTATGTTGTACCAACGTTGCCAGGATATCAACCAACGCAAACGAAAATTGATGCAACCACGGTAAGCGGTGATAGTGTTGATCAAAGTATCAATGTCTATTACACTCCAATTGAACAAACGATTACGATTCAATATGTGGATGAATCTGGACAAAATGTGGACACGCAAGAAGTCAAGGGCTACACTGGTGATACGGTATATTAATTATCATCAACCGCAAGGCTATGAAATTATGGATAGTCCACAGCAAACCATTACAGTAGATGATTCTGGTAAGCGGACAATCTCTGTTTATGTCGATCATAAAATTCAAACTGCTTCGGAATCGAAATCTTTCTTACGTACCATCAATCTTCACTATCCAAGTGGTGCAATTAAGATTATCGATCAAACCGTTTTGTTAAAACGTAATCTATATGTTGACCAAGTAACCAATGAAACAGTTTATGGGACTTGGAATACAGGCAGCTTTGATGAATACTTGGTTCCTACTATGAAAGGCTATACAGCCAGCAAGACGACTGTCCCAACGCAAACAGTTACAAGTGACTCGCCAAGTTCTATGACGATTGACATCTACTACACAAAGAATGCATAGCATGCTAAAATCACTAATCATTTTTAGATTAGTGATTTTTTCTATATTTTGATTGTCTGAATGTCGTTGAAATCAATTTTTGTCAGTAAATCTTTATGAAAAATTTAAATTTTTTTGTGCTTTCTTGTAAATGTTATTGTATAATCTAACTGGTATAGTTTTTATTATATTATTGAGGTGGGAGAATTATGAAATTAAATAAATTAAGTATGGGTGTTTGCGCTGCTTCTTTATTAGCAGTTGCTGCTCCTTTGTTTGCACAAACTGTTAGTGCTGATAATGCTGATGCTAGTCTTGCAAGTGGTAGTGCTGGTACTGTTAGTGATGGTCATCCTGGTAGCGGTAATTCTAAGGCTGAAGTTGGTTTTAAGGCAGGTTCTTTAGTGCTACGCCAAGTTCCTAATTTTGGTTTTGGTAAAGAAAATACTATTAATACTGGTAAAATTTCACTTTCCGAGAGCGGTGACCCTGCAGCTAATCGTGTTGCGATTGTTGTAGATAATCGTTCTACGCCAGATGATACTTCCAGTGCTGCTGTACCTGCTGATGGTTGGAAACTGTCAGCATCTATTGGTTCATTTCAGGACACAACTGATACGACTAATACTAGAGTAGCTAATATTCCTGTTTTGTATAATCCAACTGGCGTTAAGGCGTTAGACTTTAACAATTTGGATCTTGATGGAACAGCTCCGGTTTCTGTTTCAGATGAGAGCGAGATTACTAATTCATCAGATAGATTATCTTTGCCAGGTTCGACATCAACTTTGACAGCCAATGGTGGTGGCGTAATTGCTACAGTACATCGCTATGGTACAACAGGTATTCAATTTGCTAAAGACGATAATGTTCAGTTAAATATTGGTACTCTAAGTAATTTGAGTGGTATTGTCTCTGGTCATGTATATAATGCTGATGTTACTTGGAACTTAACTACGGATGTAACACAGTCTCAAGTTGGAGATAATATTCCAAGTTAATTAATTTTGTTTTCAGTCACTAGAAATAATGGTATTAGAGGATAAGTTTGTGAATAAATGGTTACAACGTTTAGTTTTATTGTTAACAATGGTTTGCGGAATTTGTTTGGTAAAACCAGTCCACGCCGAAATTACCGGTGCGGCTGGTTTTTCCGTGGAGCCGATTGATAATCAAGGTAATACGGGGCAGGGTTCTTATTTCTTGAAGAATGTTCAAGATGGTACTTCGTATCCATTACAGCTAAAACTGACTAATAATAAGAAGTATTCGATTAAGATTGTTGTGAAACCGACAGTGGCTGGGACAACTAGTCAAGGTCAGATTAATTACTCCAATCTCTCGACCAAGCGTGATGATAGTTTGAAGTATGATTGGACCAAGATGGGACCCACGAAGCAGACTGTCAAGCTGGCACCACATGCTTCCCAGACGATTACTGAAACTTTAAACGTTAAAGCACCTAATTTTAACGGTGTTATGTTAGGTAGTTTTTACCTTTATTCACCAACAATTGATAACCATACAAAGCATAAGAAGAGCAAATCAACTGTTAGTTTGAATAATGTTTATTCTTATTCGGTTAGTTCGTTGTTTAAGGTTGGCAATGTTGATCAAGCTCAGCCTGATTTGCGTTTGAATCGGGTACGGACGGGTTTAGTTGGAACGCAACCAGCAGTCTATCTTGATTTGCAAAACTTTAAGCCTAAGTATATTACGAATGATGATATGCGCGTGAATGCGAAGATTTATACTGCAAATAGTAATAAGTTAGTTGTGCATCGTTCACAGAAGCAGATGAATTTTGCACCTAATTCGACTTTCGGTTATCCCGTCAGTTGGGGTAATATGCCGATGAAGGCCGGCAATTATCAAGCACGTGTTTGGGTCAAGACATCTGCACGTAGTTGGTATTTTAAGAAGAACTTTACGATTTCGCCGAAGGATGCTAATAAGTACAATCGTAACAATCCTTACACGAAGCGCAATTACTGGCCATTTATTATCTTAATCATTGTTATTTTGGTGCTATTAATTGGTGGCTTGTTCTATTGGTTCTATAAGCGTGGTCAAAAACAAGCATCAAAATAAAGTTATGGGGGGGATAACTTGAAGGTAACAAGGATTAGTAGTTTACTGGTACTCTTGTTTTCTTTATTAATGAGTACAACATCTGTCATGGCCGATCCACTTCCTGGATTTGGTGGAGCTCATGTTGTAACTGGTCCCGATGATAATAATTCTCATGCTGGGGTGCAATTTAAAGCAGGAGATTTATCAGTTCAGGCTCCAGGAGCTAATTTTCCAAATTATGGTAAGCATTTTCTTTATGCTGAACAGATTTGGAATTATAAATTAGCTGATAATGTTGATCCTACGCCAGACAACACTATTTTTGTGACGGACACGCGTGGCGGTGACAGTGATGGCTGGACTCTTAGTGCGAGCGTTTCTAATTTTACGGATGGCGATCAGACACAAGCTATTTCATCGTTAGTTTTTAATAGTGCTAAGGTTGTCTCGCAAAGTGTTGCTTCTGATGGTAGTTCGCATTTGAACGTTAATGATTCAAATAGCGTTCAGCAATTAGCGTCCGATCAAACGTCAATTAAGCCCGGTGATGCCGGTTCTTCAGCTGACGTTTTGAAGGCGACGGGGACTTCTGGTATTGGTACTTGGGGCTTGTTCTTGCAGCATTCGCAACTTGTTACACCAAGTATGAGTGGCCAAATTTCCGGTAATTTTACCGCTACTTTGACTTGGAATTTGAATGCTGGCGATCCAACAAACGTATAAATTTATGCAAATGAAAATGGACATTTTTGGGTGTCCATTTTTTTGTAAAATGAATCACAAGTTAGTGGAATTATGTTGAATTATTTATATGTTTGGATTACATTATAAGTATTAATTTTAATTAGCTTATTATTATCAAATTATTTACTATAATTTGCTACATTTTTTATACTGAATTTGGTAGTGTTTATTATTTAGGGGGAAAAGTTTTGACTGAAAATCAAGATTTGTTTTTATCAGTTTCAGATATGGAAAAGCTGCATTTATTTGAACAAGTGCGTCAACTCAAGATGTCAGAGGCTTCTTACCGTGATGATTTGGAAGCTCATCGTAGTTTGGATATGAAAATAGGGGATATTAATTTTCGTCAAACAGCTGTTCAAATGAAAAAAAGTTATGGAAGTATTTACAATACTTATGACGGAATTGTGCAAGATATCAAAAAACTATTAAAGAAAGATGATCCAACGACAGAGGAAATTTTCTCAATTGATAACGATGCCTATCATTTTTTCTTGGTGTCCCAGTCAGATGCGTATAACTTTTTATTAGCAATTATTGAAGATACTTGTGATTCATTTGAGCGTTTTTATAAAGAGCGTGGCAATAGTAAAGCTACAGCGTTGCGACATCTTAGACCCATGCGAATGTTTCTGAAAAAGTTCAATGTACGCATCACTTATGAAAGAATGCGCTTTGTTGGCAAGGAAACAGATGTCCGTTTAGCACTGTCGACGATGTGTTGGGAAGCCACCAGAGGTTATGTCTGGCCATTTGAAAGCATTGATGAAGTTGGTACCAATCTGTTGGTTCACAAATTTTTACAAACTTTTCAAACGGATGTTTCTACAAGTATGACAATTAAATTTTATAATATTTATACAGCAATTAATTGTCTGCGCCTTTACCGGGATCATCCGATCCAAGAAGATACGAAGCTCAGTTGTCTACAGTATCCTAATTTGAATATTTATGATAATTTTGTGAATTATGATGAAATGAATGAGTTTTCCAATACTAAATTGGCGCATATTTTTTCGTATTTTAAAACTCTTTCGCCAGAAATTTTGATGAATGAATCGTGCAACACTTATAATTTAATTAATTGTGCTTTGTCCGTGGTGCCCGAGCCGATTAAGCAGGCTGATCAGCGTTATCAATATTTGCGTGATTATAATACGGTTTTGTATGATTTTGTGAACGAATTCTTTCAGGCAATGCCATACAATATTCAGCAACGCTTTGATGTCAACTACGATACAATGAAGCTCTACAAAATTTCTTTGGCCAATGTGATGGTGGGTGGCTTGGCTTATGGTGAGAGTTATTACCAAATGTTAGCTATCGCCACTGGTGAGAATATTGGCTTATCCAGTATTGATTTGCCAGAATTGAAGAAGCAAATTCGGAATGTTTTGCAACATTTGTTTGAAAAAGATGAATTTACAGATTTTCAGGGTCAAGAAATTTTGTTGACAGATATTATCTATAAGGTTGTATTACGTTTAGTGGTGATCTTTTCTAAACATTTTGCTGTCAAGATTTATCCTAGTATTGAAACCAATCAACTGTATTATTTGGATTTGATTTATACATTGTCGAGTTTGCCTTATGTAGAATTAGTTGAGAAACCTCAAGATGCTGATTTGATTGTTACTAGCAGTAGTAAGGCTGGTGAGAAACCTGTCCATTTTGATGCATACATCTTTAAGTGGGAGTATGACAAGAGTAACGCGCAATATGGTAGCTTGTTGACGTTGATTCGCGATATTTGGACGCACAAAAAGATTTCTGAGTAGGTGCTTGCTTTTTAAAAATTAATATATTACTATCATCTTAGATAACGTTTGATACCTTTTGAATTCTACAGAGAGCCAAGTAGTGCTGAGAGTTGGCGAGTTCGTCTTCCAGTATCAAAATACGGATAATCAATCATTATACGGCCGGCTCCGTTATGTGCTGACAAGAGTTGTAGTGTTAAGACACTAAAATTGGGTGGTACCGCGAAAAGTTGATTCGTCCCTTTAGAGGGATGGTCAACTTTTTTATTTTGAGGAGGAAATATTATGTTAGATTTAAAGCAAATTCGCAATAATCCTGATTGGGCCAAGCAAAAGTTGGCTGAACGTAATGTACAACCAGCAGAAATTGATCATTTATTGGAATTGGACGCAAAAAGACGTCAAATTATGACGCAAACTGAAGATTTGAAGGCTCAGCGCAATGATGTTTCCAAGCAAATTGCTGCTGCTAAGCGTCAAAAAGAGGATGCTAGCACGGCGATTGCTGATATGCAAGCAGTTGGTCAACAGATTAAAGCTCTAGATGATCAGTTGGCCGATGTGAGTGCCCAAACGGATTATATTTTGGTCCGCTTGCCTAATTTTCCGGATGATTCTGTGCCGGTTGGTGCCGATGAATCTGCCAATGTCGAGCTACGCAAGTGGGGTAAGATTCCTGAATTTGACTTTGAAGTGCAGGCACACTGGGATTTGGGTGAAAAATTAGGGATTTTGGATTTTGAAAGAGGTGCTAAGGTTTCCGGTAGTCGGTTTGTTTACTATTTGAATGCTGGTGCCAAATTAGAGCGTGCTTTGTACAATTTTATGTTAGATGAGCACCAAAAGGATGGTTACACTGAAGTTATTCCGCCATTTTTGGTGAACGATGATTCGATGTTTGGGACCAGTCAATTTCCTAAATTTAAGGAAGATGTCTATACCATTATTGATGAAGAACGTCCGTTAACCTTGATTCCGACAGCTGAAGTGCCTTTGACTAATTATTATCGTGGTGAGATTTTAAGCGATGATCAGTTGCCGACGTATCTGACTGCTTTAACGCCGTGTTTTCGTTCAGAAGCTGGTTCAGCGGGGCGTGATACACGTGGTCTGATTCGTATGCATCAGTTTAATAAAGTTGAAATGGTGAAATTTTGTAAGCCAGAAAATTCTTGGGATGAGTTGGAAAAATTGACAGCGAATGCTGAAAATATTTTACAAAAGCTAGAATTGCCGTATCATGTTGTTACCTTATCAAGTGGTGATGCCAGCTTTAGCTCAGCTAAAACTTATGATTTAGAAGTGTGGATGCCACAACAAAACACTTATCGTGAGATTTCTAGTTGCTCCAATTGTACTGATTTTCAGGCGCGGCGTTCTTCAATTCGTTATCGTGATGAAAACGGTAAGCTACAATTTGTGCATACTTTGAATGGCTCAGGTTTGGCTGTTGGTCGTGCAGTCGCAGCTATTCTGGAAAATTATCAAAATGCAGATGGTTCAATTACGGTTCCAAAAGTTTTGGTTCCTTATATGAATGGTCTCACTGAAATTAAGTAGTAACTATTATTTATAATAAAAAAATGCCTATCGATCCCAGTCGGTAGGCATTTTCAAAATAAAAATCAAAAAAGATGCAAAAAGGGGTTGCAAAAGAAGAAAAAAGTTGATAATATATTTTCTGTTGTCAATGAGTCATGTTCGTCACTGCTAAATGATTTAAAAAAGCAGTTGACAAGCTCATGATAAGATGATAAACTAAACAAGCGGCATAATCAAGTGCTGTGAGCAAAAAAGTAGATCTTTGAAAACTGAACAAAGTTTCTTTTTAACCAAAGTGCTGGGTTCGCAAGAACCCGTCAATAAAAGCAATAAATAAAGAAGACAAAGAACGTTAGAGTTCAGAGTCTGAGTCACAAACTAAAAATGAGAGTTTGATCCTGGCTCAGGACGAACGCTGGCGGCGTGCCTAATACATGCAAGTCGAGCGAGCGGAACTAACAGAATACCTTCGGGTAGGAAGATAAGGAAGCGAGCGGCGGATGGGTGAGTAACACGTAGGTAACCTGCCCTTCAGTGGGGGATAACAATTGGAAACAGTTGCTAATACCGCATAAGCCTTCTAATCACATGATTGGGAGTTAAAAGACGGTTTCGGCTGTCACTGAAGGATGGACCTGCGGCGTATTAGCTAGTTGGTAAGGTAACGGCTTACCAAGGCAATGATACGTAGCCGACCTGAGAGGGTAAACGGCCACATTGGGACTGAGACACGGCCCAAACTCCTACGGGAGGCAGCAGTAGGGAATCTTCCACAATGGACGAAAGTCTGATGGAGCAACGCCGCGTGGATGAAGAAGGTTTTCGGATCGTAAAATCCTGTTGTTGAAGAAGAACGTATTTGAGAGTAACTGCTCAGATAGTGACGGTATTCAACCAGAAAGTCACGGCTAACTACGTGCCAGCAGCCGCGGTAATACGTAGGTGGCAAGCGTTGTCCGGATTTATTGGGCGTAAAGGGAGCGCAGGCGGTTTTTTAAGTCTGAATGTGAAAGCCCTCAGCTTAACTGAGGAATTGCATCGGAAACTGGAGAACTTGAGTGCAGAAGAGGAGAGTGGAACTCCATGTGTAGCGGTGAAATGCGTAGATATATGGAAGAACACCAGTGGCGAAGGCGGCTCTCTGGTCTGTAACTGACGCTGAGGCTCGAAAGCATGGGTAGCGAACAGGATTAGATACCCTGGTAGTCCATGCCGTAAACGATGAGTGCTAAGTGTTGGGAGGTTTCCGCCTCTCAGTGCTGTAGCTAACGCAATAAGCACTCCGCCTGGGGAGTACGACCGCAAGGTTGAAACTCAAAGGAATTGACGGGGGCCCGCACAAGCGGTGGAGCATGTGGTTTAATTCGAAGCAACGCGAAGAACCTTACCAGGTCTTGACATCTCCTGCAAGTTGTAGAGATACAAGGTTCCCTTCGGGGACAGGAAGACAGGTGGTGCATGGTTGTCGTCAGCTCGTGTCGTGAGATGTTGGGTTAAGTCCCGCAACGAGCGCAACCCTTGTTACTAGTTGCCAGCATTAAGTTGGGCACTCTAGTGAGACTGCCGGTGACAAACCGGAGGAAGGTGGGGACGACGTCAAATCATCATGCCCCTTATGACCTGGGCTACACACGTGCTACAATGGATGGTACAACGAGAAGCAAACTCGTGAGGGCAAGCAGAACTCTAAAAACCATTCTCAGTTCGGATTGCAGGCTGCAACTCGCCTGCATGAAGTTGGAATCGCTAGTAATCGTGAATCAGCATGCCACGGTGAATACGTTCTCGGGCCTTGTACACACCGCCCGTCACACCATGAGAGTTTGTAACACCCAAAGCCGGTGGGGTAACCTTTATAGGAGCTAACCGTCTAAGGTGGGACAAATGATTAGGGTGAAGTCGTAACAAGGTAGCCGTAGGAGAACCTGCGGCTGGATCACCTCCTTTCTAAGGAAAATAACGGAAAGCACTTTGTAGAAACTTTGTTTAGTTTTGAGAGGTCTACTCTCAAACATTAGTACTTTGAAAACTGAATATTAAGAGAAAAGACACCGAGAAACGAAGAAGAATTAAGAAATAGGTTAAGATAATAAGGGCGCACGGTGGATGCCTAGGTACTAGGAGCCGAAGAAGGACGCAACGAACAGCGAAATGCTCCGGGGAGTTGTAAGTAAACGAAGATCCGGAGATATCCGAATGGGGGAACCCGGCTAAGATAAAGCTTAGTCACACTTGGTCGAAAGATGAAGTGGGGAAGACGTGGTGAACTGAAACATCTAAGTAGCCACAGGAAGAGAAAGAAAAATCGATTTCCGTAGTAGCGGCGAGCGAAGTGGAAAGAGCCCAAACCAAAGAGCATGCTTTTTGGGGTTGTAGGACTGCGAAGTGAGATAGTGGAAGATAGTCGAATCAGTTGGGAAACTGAGCTAGAGAGAGTGAAAGCCTCGTAGACGAAATCAGAAGCGCTCTAGCAGGATCCTGAGTACGGCGGGGCACGTGAAACCCCGTCGGAATCCGGGAGGACCATCTCCCAAGGCTAAATACTCCCTAGTGACCGATAGAGAACAAGTACCGTGAGGGAAAGGTGAAAAGCACCCCGGAAGGGGAGTGAAATAGATCCTGAAACCGTGTGCCTACAAGTAGTCAGAGCTCGTTAAAGAGTGATGGCGTGCCTTTTGTAGAATGAACCGGCGAGTTACGTTTGCGTGCGAGGTTAAGTTGAGAAGACGGAGCCGAAGCGAAAGCGAGTCTGAATAGGGCGAGTAAGTACGTAGATGTAGACCCGAAACCAAGTGACCTACCCATGTCCAGGTTGAAGGTGCGGTAAAACGCACTGGAGGACCGAACCCACGTAAGTTGAAAATTGCGGGGATGAGGTGTGGGTAGCGGTGAAATTCCAAACGAACTTGGAGATAGCTGGTTCTCTCCGAAATAGCTTTAGGGCTAGCCTCAGGGAGAGGATCTTGGAGGTAGAGCACTGTTTGAACTAGGGGCCCGTCATGGGTTACTGAATTCAGACAAACTCCGAATGCCAAAGATCTATACCTGGGAGTCAGACGGTGAGTGATAAGATCCATCGTCGAAAGGGGAACAGCCCAGATCACCAGTTAAGGTCCCAAAATCCATACTAAGTGGAAAAGGAAGTGGAACTGCTTAGACAACTAGGATGTTGGCTTAGAAGCAGCAACTCATTTAAAGAGTGCGTAATAGCTCACTAGTCGAGTGGTTCTGCGCCGAAAATGTACCGGGGCTAAGTATGGTACCAAAACTGTGGGTGTTCATGTAAAAATGAATGCGATAGGAGAGCGTTGTAAGCACGAAGAAGCCAGATCGAGAGGACTGGTGGAGAGCTTAGAAGTGAGAATGCCGGTATGAGTAGCGCGAGATCAGTGAGAATCTGATCCACCGGAAGACTAAGGTTTCCTGGGGAAGGCTCGTCCGCCCAGGGTTAGTCGGGACCTAAGATGAGGCCGAGAGGCGTAATCGATGGAAAACAGGTTGAGATTCCTGTACTGTTCTGTATTGTTTGAGCAATGGAGGGACGCAGGAGATGAATCGTGAGCATGCAGCTGGAAAAGCATGTCTAAACATTAAGTTTGGTTGTGAGTCAAATGCTTGTAACTAAGAATGAGATGTGATGGGGAGCGAAATTAAAGTAGCGAAGCACGATAGTCACACTGCCGAGAAAAGCTTCTAGTTAGATACAGAATACCCGTACCGCAAACCGACACAGGTAGTCAAGGAGAGAATCCTAAGGTGAGCGAGAGAACTATCGTTAAGGAACTCGGCAAAATAGCCCCGTAACTTCGGGAGAAGGGGTGCTGGTATAAGAGCCAGCCGCAGTGAAAAGGCCCAAACAACTGTTTATCAAAAACACAGGTCTCTGCAAAATCGTAAGATGACGTATAGGGGCTGACGCCTGCCCGGTGCTGGAAGGTTAAGAGGATGAGTTAGACTTCGGTCGAAGCCCAGAATTGAAGCCCCAGTAAACGGCGGCCGTAACTATAACGGTCCTAAGGTAGCGAAATTCCTTGTCGGGTAAGTTCCGACCCGCACGAAAGGCGTAATGATTTGGGCACTGTCTCAACGATAGACTCGGTGAAATTATAATACCCGTGAAGATGCAGGTTACCCGCGACAGGACGGAAAGACCCCATGGAGCTTTACTGTAGCTTGATATTGAGTTTTTGTGTAACATGTACAGGATAGGTAGGAGCCGAAGAGCTCGGTACGCTAGTATCGAAGGAGGCAATGGTGGGATACTACCCTTGTTATATGAGGACTCTAACCCGCGCCGTTGAAGCACGGCGGGAGACAGTGTCAGGTGGGCAGTTTGACTGGGGCGGTCGCCTCCTAAACAGTAACGGAGGCGCCCAAAGGTTCCCTCAGAATGGTTGGAAATCATTCGTAGAGTGTAAAGGTAGAAGGGAGCTTGACTGCGAGACAGACAAGTCGAGCAGGGACGAAAGTCGGGCTTAATGATCCGGTGGCACCGTATGGAAGGGCCATCGCTCAACGGACAAAAGCTACCCTGGGGATAACAGGCTTATCTCCCCCAAGAGTTCACATCGACGGGGAGGTTTGGCACCTCGATGTCGGCTCATCGCATCCTGGGGCTGTAGTCGGTCCCAAGGGTTGGGCTGTTCGCCCATTAAAGCGGTACGCGAGCTGGGTTCAGAACGTCGTGAGACAGTTCGGTCCCTATCCGTCGCGGGCGTAGGAAATTTGAGAGGATCTGTCCTTAGTACGAGAGGACCGGGATGGACATACCGCTGGTGTACCAGTTGTCTTGCCAAAGGCACAGCTGGGTAGCTATGTATGGAAGGGATAAACGCTGAAAGCATCTAAGTGTGAAACCCACCTCAAGATGAGATTTCCCATTCAGGAATGAAGTAAGACCCCTCAAAGAAGATGAGGTAGATAGGTTGCGAGTGGAAGTGTAGTGATATATGGAGCTGAGCAATACTAATCGGTCGAGGGCTTAACCAAAGGTGTAAGTAACTTAATATTCAGTTTTGAGAGGACTAAGGTTCTTTCAAGCGAAAAGGTAAGAAGAACGCAAGTGTGGTGGCGATAGCGGGGAGGAAACACCTGTAAACATGCCGAACACAGAAGTTAAGCTTCTCAGCGCCGAAAGTAGTTGGTGGGAAACTACCTGCGAGGATAGGTCGTTGCCACGCTGGTTTATTCCGGTTTAGCTCAGTTGGTAGAGCATCTGACTGTTAATCAGGGTGTCGTCAGTTCGAGTCTGACAACCGGAGTTATAGTCGGATGCTAGCCGACTTTTTTTGTTTCAAAGTTTTGTTCGCCAGCTTAGCTCAGTTGGTAGAGCATCGGTATCGTAAACCGAGGGTCACAGGTTCGAATCCTGCAGCTGGCATTTTATAAAAACGCACAATACTTTTTATAAGTATTGTGCGTTTTTTAATTTTTAAGTTTTTTAATCATTTGATGATGTTCAATTCCTGCATCTAAGAATTGCTCTCCTCGAACCTTATATCCCAAAGTTTTATAAAAATTTTGCGCTTGATCTTGAGCATTTAATACTAAGTTCTTAATTTCTTCTAGTTTAGCGTGTTCTTCAATTTCTTTCATTATTTGGCTGGCTAGACCTTGATGACGATATCTTTTTTTTACTGCGACTCGTTGTATGTGCCATTGAACAGGAGTTTCTGGTAGTACACGTGCTGTTACGACTGGTAAACTATCTCGATAACCAACATAATATCGGCAATTAGCCTCGTCCTGATCAATTTCTCTTTCTGTTGGTACTTGTTGCTCGTCAACGAAAACTTCTGTTCTAAGATTTAAACTATCATTATAAATTTTGCTTTGAATATTAGTAGTTGTTTTTATTTTCATAAATTTTCCCCTCGCAATCAATATTGAAATATAATTATTTTAATTGATTATATCACTACCATATTGATGATTTTTAATTTTGTATAGGAGATTCAATGAATTTTTATACTAATTCTACAGTACAGATTGCTCAAAATTTACTTGGATATGAACTTCGTTATCATACTGATCTAGGGATAATGGCGGGAATCATTGTGGAAACTGAAGCTTATTTGGGACCGCTTGATTCAACCTCGCATACTTATAAGAGACGCCGGACTCAAGCTAATGAGGCGCTTTATCATTTAGGCGGGACGATTTATATTCATCAACAACAAGGTCACTATCTTTTAGATATTGTGACTCAGTCTCAGGATAACCCTCAGAGTGTTTTAATTAGAGCTTTGGAACCGACTCAGGGACTCGGATTAATGCAAAATAATCGAAAAAGTACAGGCATTAATTTAACAAATGGTCCAGCAAAATGGATGCAGGCCTTTGGTATTCAATCTAAGAAATTAAATTTGACGATATTAGGAGATCAAAACTTAAATTTAAGTTCTTGTCGGATGAAAGATCCATTAAATATTTTAAATTCTGCTCGGATACATGTGAGTCAACATGGTTCTTGGACAAAAATGCCACTGCGTTTTTATGTGGAAGGAAATCCATATGTTTCTAAGATTAAAAAAAGTACATTTAATTGGGACAACTGTGGTTGGCAATTGTAAGCCGAATTTTGACATCTGTTGAGATAAATATTAAAATGTTAAATCGTTATATAATTAAGGGAGATTATTATGAATAAAGCGGAAACAAAAACGTTTTTTGGTCAACCTATTGGGCTAAAAACGCTTTTTATGACTGAATTCTGGGAGAGGTTCAGCTATTATGGCATGCGTGCTATCTTACTTTACTACATGTATTATGCTGTCAGTAAAGGTGGCTTAGGCTTTAAACAGGAAACTGCAGCTTCTATTATGTCGATCTATGGGGCTTTGGTTTATATGACTAGTGTGTTGGGCGGTTATATAAGTGATCGCCTTTTAGGCAGTCGTCGGACCGTCTTTTGGGGCGGTGTGTTGATTATGCTTGGTCATATTTTTCTATCACTACCTCTAGGGACAGCGACACTTTATTTGTCTATTTTATTTATTACTTTAGGAACAGGTTTATTGAAGCCTAATGTTTCAGATATGGTTGGCGATTTATACAGTCCTGAGGATAATCGACGGGATGCAGGTTTCAGTATCTTCGTAATGGGAATTAATCTGGGCTCCTTGATTGCGCCTGCAATTGTTAGTCAAGCTTGGAAAATGTATAATTTTCATGTTGGCTTTTCATTGGCTGCGATCGGAATGTTCTTTGGCTTAATTATTTATTATATTCAAGGTGAAAAATATTTGCCTGAGGTAACTTTACGACCAACGGATCCGATTACTGCTCCTGAAAAAAAGCGGTTAAAAAATCGTGTCTTACTTTCCTTAATAGCTGTAGTCATCATTGCTGTTGTGATGTTGGTGACCAAGACGGCTAATCTACAAAATGTGATTATGTTGATTAGTTTGTTTGGCGTTGTTTTGCCAGTAATTTACTTCGTTGTTATTTTGGGCAGTCAGAAAGTAACCAAGATTGAGAAATCTAGAGTTCGGGCTTATATAGGTTTATTTATTGCAGCTGTTATTTTTTGGGCTATTGAGGAGCAAGGTTCTTCGATTTTGGGATTATTTGTGGCCAATAATACACAATTAAATCTTGGTGGTTTCCATTTGAATCCTAGTTGGTTCCAAATGTTGAATCCATTCTTCATCATTGTTTATACACCTATTTTTGCTGCATTATGGACTAAGTTAGGTAAAAAGCAGCCTTCATCACCAACTAAATTTTGGATGGGATTAATTTTTACAGGAATTTCTTATTTAGTCTTAGTTTTGCCATTACTTGGAACACAAGGCAAAGTAAATCCATTATGGTTGGTATTGAGTTGGGGAATTGTTGAAATTGGCGAAATGTTGATTTCACCTATTGGTTTGTCTGTGACGACCAAATTGGCGCCAAAGGCTTTTTCATCAGAAATGATGAGTATGTGGTTTTTGGCAGATTCTGCGGGACAGGCGATTAATTCACAGTTAGTCAGATTTTATCCACATCATGAAATGGCTTATTTTGGTGTGACAGGATTAGTGGCAATCTTGTTTGCAATCTTATTAATTTTATTTACGCCTAAAATCAAGAAGTTGATGGCAGGCATTAACTAAAAAAGTTTACTTTAGGTAAACTTTTTTTCTTTTTTCGAGCAGTTATTGGTATAATGTCTGGGTAGTGTTTCAGTTACTTAGATAGAAATATAAATTTACTCTTGCCAAATAAGATTAAATTAGTTATTATATTAATTGTTCTATTTGAGGATTTTGGAAGGGTAGCGAAGTCTGGCTAAACGCGGCGGACTGTAAATCCGCTCCTTCGGGTTCGGTGGTTCGAATCCACTCCCTTCCATTTATTGGGTTATAGCCAAGTGGTAAGGCAATGGACTTTGACTCCATTATGCGCTGGTTCGAATCCAGCTAACCCAATGAAAAACTGAAACTTCGGTTTCAGTTTTTTTTATTTTGAATTTTGTGAGGTGAAAATTTGTGTCAGGTCTGCCCATTTATGTGCAAATTCATAATCAAATCAAACAAGAAATTGCGCAAGGTAAGTGGCAAGTTGGCCAGCGAATTCCGGCAGAGCGTCTTTTAGCTGATGAATTCCAGGTTAGCCGCATGACCATGCGTCAAGCGATTCAAACGCTAGTTGAAGAGGGAATTTTATATCGTAAGGTTGGTTCGGGAACGTATGTTGCTAGTCAAAAGGTGCAGGAAAGAATGTCCGGAACTACTAGTTTTACAGACATTATGCTGGCACAAGGTAAAAAACCTGCAAGTCATGTTGTTTCCTATCACTTGGCGTTACCGACTTTGAGTGAGAAAGAAAATTTAAAATTAGATGATAACATGGAAATTTTACGGATGGAGCGAATTCGTTTAGCCGATAAAATTCCGATTTGTTTTGAAATCACGACCGTTCCTTGGTTTTTGGTCAAGAATTTAAGTCGTGAACAAATTACGCAATCGCTATACCATGCTTTGGAACAAAGGGGCCTTAAATTGGGACATGCGCAACAAGTTGTGTCAGCAATGTCAGCGTCGGAAAAAGTAGCAGAGCTCTTACGGGTGAAGCGAGGAGCTGCTGTGCTACGATTACGACAAGTGACAATGTTAGCTGATGGACAACCGTTTGAATATGTGCGAACTCAGTACGTTGGCGAGCGATTTGAATTTTATTTAGAAAGATGACGGACAATTATTTTGAAAACAAAGAAGCTCCAGCGTTTTAGCTGGTATTTAATGCTTTATATCTTGGTTCAGCCTTTATTAGACGTTGTGACAGGATGGCAAGTCAAATTGATGCCCCATTTTGGTTTGACAATTGGGGTTGTAATTAGGGCAATCGTCTTGGTTTTAATTGTATTTTTTATTTATTTAGCTGCGCGTCAACGGGCTAATTGGTTTGACCATCTAGTTCCGTGGTATTTGGGGTTATTGTTTTTACTTGTGTTAGTCAATTTATTGATTAGTAAATTGACTAAACCTAATTTTTCTTTGTTTACCGAAATTGCTGGTTCGTTTAAAAGTGTGCATTATTTATTGATATTGCTGGGAATGTATTATGCTTTTGTTAATTTGACGAGTGAGCAGATCAAACGAGCAATTCCTGCGGTAATTTACTGGGCTCAGATGATGATTAATGTGGTGATGCTCATTGCAGCAGTTACTAAAACGGCATTTTTAACATATCCACAGGGAAAATTAGGTCAAAGTGGTTGGTTTAATGCTGGCAATGAATTGGGAGCAATTCTGGCGATTACGTTTCCCTTAGTATTGTTGTACGCAATTCAACGTTCAAGGCAAAAGGGCAACTATTGGGCTTGGCTGGGTGTCATATTAGGGATTAATTCTGTGATTATGGTGGGAACCAAAAGCTGTTTTTATGGAATGTTGATTGCTTTGATGGCAGCTTTGGTCTATGAGGTAGTAATGCTTTTTTTGCACACTAAGCCTAAAAATCGGAAAGCTAATGCTTTGAGTACTTGTTTATTGGTGCTATTGTTAGGGGGCGTTTTTGCAGTTTATCCACAATCACCGGTTCATAATAATAGTGCTATTCAAAATCGGATTATTCGAGAAAATCAGAAGAATAAAAAGAAAATTTTAAAAGAAAAGAAAAGGCAGAAACATATGGATCATTATGAAAAGTTTCTGCTACAAAATAAAGAGTTGAGTAATCCATTGGTGGCAAAATTATTAAGTGGTCGGACTAATTATTTCCGTTTGAATAGTGAACAGTATGCGAAAGCGCCATTAAGTCAAAAATTGTTTGGAATGGGTTATGGAGGTAACTATCTCAAGGTACCTCGAACTGTAGAGATGGATTGGGTGGACTTTTTCTTCCAATTTGGTTTGTTAGGCTTTGTAATTACGATTGTTCCTTTAATTGGCTTGATCCTGTATTTGTTGTATCAATTTTGTCGGCATTTTTTGCAGACAAAAATCCAGGACAATTTATTATATTTTGTTTCATTTGGCTTAGGTATTTTTATGTCAATTTTGTCAGGGCATGTGTTAAATGCACCAGGTGTGAGTCTTTATTTTGGTCTAGTTGGTGCTTACCTAATCTTTTTGTTACAAGATAAACCACGAGGTCAACGGCAGCTTAATACTGAAACGATCAGTTTTGTATAATAAAAAATTCGTCTCAATCGCAAAGATTAGGACGAATTTTTTGTAATTTATAGTAGAGTTAATGCTTTTGTTTGATTAATTTTAGAAAGCGCGGTAAGGCACCAAAGCGTTTCAGACGTGTGGGGTGGCTTAATAAGCGATATAACCATTCTAAGTGTAAGTTCTGAATAAAAGTTGGTGCGCGTTTGACACTTCCAGATAGCACATCAAAGCTGCCGCCTACGCCGATCCAAGTGCTGGGACTGACAGTTCGATATTTGGCAATGAATTCTTCTTGTTTGGGAAAACCCAAGGCGACCGCAACAATATCAGGTTGGGTCTGAGTAATTTGCTCCATGATCGGTTGCTCAGTTTGAAAATAACCATCATGATAGCCGACAAGTTTTAGTTTGGGATATTTTTGTTGGATATTGGTGACAGTTTTTTGAATAATTTCAGGTTTAGCCCCTAATAAATACACTTTTAGACTATATTTATTTGCAATTTCTAGTAAACTAGTAAGTGTATCAAATCCAGTAATTCGTTCAACAAGTGGAGTATTGAGCATTTGACCAGCTTTGATGATTCCGATGCCATCGGGGGTAATATAATCAGCAGTCTTAATTAAATTCCGATAGTCGGGATGATCATAGGCATAGACAGCGATTTCTGGATTAGCTGTGACGATAAAAGTATTTTGTTTTCGGGTGAGGCGCTGTTCTAATAATTGAGTAAAGGCTTGATTAGTGGTGCTAATAAATGGTAATTCTAGGATAGTTATTTTGTTTAGCAATTTAATAGACTCCTTTTTTGATATATTTAGTTTACGATAACTGAAAATTTTTAACAATTTATTGTGAGGATTTAATTAATGAAAACTTTACAGGTGAATGCCGGCAATGAAACTGGTGGTGGTCGAACTTTAATAATTAATCTGTTACGTGCATTGACAGATCAAGGTGTGGATTCCCAATTATTAGTTTTTGAGCGTGGTCCGGTCTCTGATTGGGCGGCTAAATGGGATATTCCAACGACGATTATGAATCAAGATGGTCAATTAGATTTGCGCGTAGCAGGTCGTTTGAAAAAATTTATCAATGATAATCAAATTGATGTGGTTAATACACATGGTCCACGAGCTAATTTTATTATGGGATTAATCCATAAACATGTGAAAGCCAAATGGGTGGCAACGGTGCACAGTGATCCTTATGTTGATTTTGCGGATAACTTAAAGGGCAAGGTAATGACAAAGTTGAATATCAATGCTTTTAAAAAAGCTGATTTATTAACTTTAGTAACGGCACGTTTTCAACCAATTTTGGAACAAGCAGGAATAGAATCAACCAAAATTAATCCAATTTTTAATGCTATTTATTTTCGTGAGACTCCTCCCCAAACTCAGCGTCAAAAGATTTTTACTTTGGTAAATATTGCGCGGTTAGTTCCAGTGAAAAATCAGCAATTATTATTGCGAGCTTTAGCACAAGTCGATTTTGATTATCGTTTGCAATTAGTCGGTAACGGTCCAACGGAAGACCAATTAAAGCAATTAGTGCAGGAGTTACAAATTCAAGATCGAATTGATTTTATCGGCTTTAAGGATGATACAACGCCGTATTACCAGAATTCTGATTTATTTGTATTGCCTTCAACTTCAGAGGGTTTTCCGATGGTCTTACTTGAGTCAGCTAATAATGGGTTACCGATGATTGTTAGCGATACGGGATCTGATGCACAGGTGGTGCATGAAGATACTGGTTGGGTAGTAGCAATTAACGATTTAGAACAATTGAAGCAAGCTTTAGTAGCTGCGCATGAGTCGTGGCAAAATGATGGATTACGGACTCGTGGTCAAAAATTTTATCAATATTGTGCGACTAATTTTTCCAGTACGCGTTTGGCGCAAACGGTCATGAAGATTTATGAAGATGTGTTAAAGTAAAAAGATCAGTAGAAATGAGGTAGAAGGATGCGGCCTTTACAAAAAAAGATTATTGCTTATGAACGTGTTCAGCCAAAGATTGATCCAGCACAAGAAGTACAACGTTCAATAACTTTTTTGCAAACTTTTTTACAAAAAAACAATTTAGAAACACTTGTATTAGGAATTTCGGGTGGACAAGATTCCACTTTGACCGGACGATTGTGTCAATTAGCGGTGGCTCAATTACGTCAACAAAATCCACAGCGTAATTATCAATTTATTGCTGTCCGTTTGCCCTATAGCCAACAGGCAGATGAACAAGACGCTTTGAAGGCATTAGAATTTATTCAGCCCGATCAGACGATGCGTGTAAATATTCAACCAGCAGTTGATGCAGCAGTGGCAAGTATTGAAGCTAACGATTTGGCGATTAGTGATTTTAATAAGGGCAATCTTAAAGCACGGCAGCGGATGGTTGTGCAATATGCTATCGCTGGTGCAACAAAGGGTGCTGTGGTGGGAACGGATCATGCAGCCGAAAATATTACAGGTTTTTATACCAAATATGGTGATGGTGCTACAGATATTACGCCGCTATTTAGGTTGGATAAGCGCCAAGGGCGTGTTTTGTTACAATATTTAGGGGCTCCTGAAGCTTTATATCAAAAAACACCTACGGCTGACTTGGAAGAGCAACGGCCAAGTTTAGCTGATGAAGTAGCTTTGGGAGTCACTTATCAAGATATTGATGACTATTTGGAAGGCAAGGACGTTTCAGAGACAGCGGCGGAAAAAATTGAAGCTTGGTATCTGAAAACGGAACATAAACGTCAGTTACCATATACAGTTTTTGATCAATTTTAAAATGAGGTATTAAACATGAATAAAATGCAACAACGCGCATTACATTATGCGAATACATTGAATGATGTTTTGCAGAAGACACAAGAAATTCAAGAAGATTTGAATCCCAAGTTTCAGGAAATCAAAACAGCTTTGGACAACGACCAATTAGTTGAGATGGCGTCTTCGCATTATTTACAAATTCAGGGCGATTTTCAGCATGGAACAGATGAGTATGCCAAATTAACACAAAAATTGGCGGCTTTGAAAGCTCCAGCTAAAATTATGGGTGTTCATTTGAATTTGGTTCATTCTTATCAAGCCTATGTGCAAGCTTGTCAACAGATGATTGATAGTATGAAAGATGATCGAACTGTTGATCAAGAGGCATTTAAAGCCTCTGAGTTAGCTCAAGATCAGGCGACGGATGAAATGACTAAATGTTTGCAACGGATGAATTAATTACCCTTGCAAATTAGCCTTGTTCATATTATGATAAATAAGTGCTTGTTTGCGGGTATGGCGGAATTGGCAGACGCGCAAGACTAAGGATCTTGTGGAGAATTAATCTCCGTGGAAGTTCGAGTCTTCTTACCCGCATTTCTAAAAAAGCATGTAATTGTGGCTTGTTTTAGAATTGTTTTCAAAAATTAGTTTGCTAATATTTTGTGAACATGTTAATATTAATTTGTGTTTTTGAATGGTTATGGTTCGATGGTTCATGTGTAACTAACTTCCATATCGGCCACAAAGAAATGCAAAAAGTGTTTTGAGGAGGATGTTCACATGGAACATGGAACAGTAAAATGGTTTAACGCTGAAAAAGGTTATGGTTTTATTACTCGTGAAGATGGCAGTGATGTATTTGTACATTTCTCAGCTATCAATGGTGAAGGTTATAAAACTCTTGAAGAAGGTCAAGGCGTAACTTTCGATATCGAAGAAAGTGATCGTGGACCACAAGCAGTTAACGTAAATAAAGACTAAATCTTATAGTTTAAGTCATTGACCAGCCTATGGGCTGGTTTTTTTGTGCTCAAAATTAAAAAATTCATGCTATGATAAGAACGTTTAAAGAATTCAAAGGATGGATAAGTGGGTAAAACAAGAAAAAAACGGCGTTCATCAAGACGATATAATAATCGATCGGAGACCAATTGGCTATTTGGCTTACTGGCTTTAAGTTTAGGTTTTGTCCTAGCCATCGTGATGATCAATCATATTCGGCAAGCAATCGTACAGTCTCAACCTCAAATTCAAGTTCAAAATAAAATTGATCCTAAGGAACATTTTATTCGACAAATTAAACCTGCAGCAGTTCAGTATGGTAGTCAGTACCATGTTTTACCAAGTATTACAATTGCGCAGGCAATTTTGGAAAGTGATTGGGGCAAAAGTAAATTGGCGAGTAACTACTATAATTTATTTGGCGTGAAAGATGACACTCCACAACGTTCTAAAGAGATGAAAACCAAAGAATACCATCATGGCGAGTGGACGACTGTGAGTGCAAATTTTCGAGTCTATCAAAATTTTGCACAATCCATTGCGGAACATGATGCACTAATGGTCAAAGGTACTACTTGGAATCCACAACAATATCAACATGTACTTGCTGCGGATAATTATGTGGATGCAGCCAAAGCTCTTCAGCAAGATGGTTATGCGACGGATCCAGATTACGCTCAAAAATTAATTGAGATTATTGAAACGTATAATTTGGATCAATATGATCCCAAATAAAGTATAGGTGTTTCCCTAAAGCGTCGGTAATGTTAATCTTAAACGTAAGGAAAATGAAGGGAGAATCGGTATGCGTGAATTAGAAGAACGAATCAAACAAGATGGTCGGGTCTTAAATCAAGACGTATTAAAAGTTGATACTTTTTTAAATCATCAAGTTGATCCGATGTTGATGCAAAAAATTGGTCATGAATTTTACAAATATTTTCAAGATTATCCTATTACGAAAATTCTGACTGTAGAGTCTTCAGGTATTGCACCGGCGATCTTGACTGGTTTAGAATTTCAAGTTCCCGTCATTTTTGCTCGGAAACATCGTTCTATTACGATGAATAAGGATTTATATGTTGCAGATGTTTACTCATTTACGAAAAAAGTTGCTAATAAAATTAGTATTGCGAAAACATTTTTGAACAGTCAAGATCATGTTTTGATTATTGATGATTTTTTGGCAAATGGGCAAGCAGTGTCTGGTTTAACGGAAATTATTCAGCAAGCGGGGGCCCATTTGGAAGGCGTTGGGATTGTGATTGAAAAGACTTTCCAAAAGGGTCGCCAGCTAATTGATCAGCAACAAATTCCCATTCTTTCTTTAGCTCGAATTAGTGGTTTTCAGAATGGAAAAGTCATCTTTACAGAAAAATGAGGTACGGGCAATTATGGAATTTTTAGGACCCAAGAGTACGCTCGGATTAATTAGTGTGGACGGTAGTGACGTAGTTGTTGCCAGTCAAGTGTTACAAATGGGCTTACAGCTAGTGATTTTAACTACTCAACCGCAATTGTGGCACAATTTTGCGGGCAAGATTGTGGTGGGGGATTATCGTGATCCATTAGTGTTAGATGAGTTATTTACGCAAGTGGATTTAGTTTTTTATGATAATGCCGAATTGGAATTGCCTGACTTGCAGCAATTGAAGCAACCGCAAAAACTAGTTCAAGGTACGGAAATTTTGGATTTGATGCAGGATCGTTATTTGGAACGATGCTTTTTTAATGAGCATCGATTGAATATCACGCCGTATGCCACGGTGGTTGGCAAGGAAGATTTGTATAGAGCTGTTGATGAAATTGGGTTTCCGTGTGTTCTGAAGCCGATTCAGCGTGCGCTTTATCCTAAAATGCAAGTTACTTTTGAAAATCAGGAGCAAATTGAGCAATATCAATTGCCGCAGGGTTCTTTTATTCTGGAATCTTTGATTGAGATTAAGCAAGAGTTGTTTATGTTAGTGACAAAAGATTGTTTGCAACAAATTCAAACTTATCCGTTAATTCAAGTAACCCGGCAGAATACTGCTAAAGCAGCGTTAGTTGTGCAAGAGATGGATGAAGTATTGGTGAAAGAAGTTCAAGATATTGCCCAAACAATAGGCCAATCCTTAACTTATCAAGGATTATTTGCATTAAAATTATGTACGACACCGTCAGGAATGTTGTATGTTGAGCGATTATATGTTGGCACGGTTTGGGCAGCGCAGCTATTTGCACAAGTGACTCAAAGTTCGCAAGAAGAGTTGTTGTTGCGTAGTTTGTGCAATTGGCCCATACCGGTATTGGAACCTTGGATGAATGGTTGTGATTTGATGGTTACTGATGATCAATTGTTACCGGCGGTGGGATTATTAGAGCAACATCCACAATGGAAACTTACGATGCAAAATGCTTTTTTAGATAAGAAGCCAGCCCATTTAGGTGATTTATGGGTTTTTGCGAAGAAAACAGATCAATTAATTAATTATGTAAATTCTACTAAGATTTGGAAAGTTTAAGGAAAACTATGGTAGTTAAACGTTATCAACGTCCGGAAATGGCGTATATTTGGAGTGAGCAAAATAAGTATCAAGCTTGGCTAGAAGTTGAGATTGCGGTAGATCGTGCTTGGAGTAAACTAGGCAAAATCCCCGCGTCTGATTTGCAAAAAATTGAGCAAAATGCAACTTTTCAAGTGGCAGATATTTTAGCGATGGAGGAGATCACTAAGCATGATGTGGTAGCTTTTACGCGAACTATTTCCAAAAGTTTGGGACCGGAAAAAAAGTGGATTCATTTTGGTGTCACGTCCACAGATGTCGTAGATACAGCGAATGGTTATCTGCTCAAGCAAGCGAATGGTTTATTGCAGCAAGATTTAAAACAATTATTAGCAGTCGTGGCCCAAAAAGCGAAACAATATAAAACAACCGTGATGATGGGCCGCACGCACGGTGTTCATGCGGAACCAACAACTTTTGGTTTGGTGCTGGCTAGCTGGTATTCGGAATTAAAGCGGGATTTGGAGCGCTTTGATCATGCTGCCAACGGCGTCCAGGCAGGCAAGATTAGTGGCGCGGTGGGAACTTTTGCGAATGTGCCCCCAGCAGTGGAAGCAATGGTTTGTGCAGAATTAGGGATACATCCGCAGGAGATTTCAACACAAGTGTTGCCACGTGATTTACATGCTGAGTATATTATGACTTTAGCGTTAATCGCAGCTAGTTTGGAACGCTTTGCACTAGAAATTAGGCATTTGCAACGGACGGAAGTCCGCGAAGTGGAGGAACATTTTGCCCAAGGTCAAAAGGGTTCGTCGGCGATGCCGCATAAGCGAAATCCGATTGGTTCTGAGAATATTACTGGCTTGGCACGTGTGATGAAAGGCTATGTGCTGCCTGCTTTGGAGGATATTGAATTATGGCATGAGCGGGATATTTCGCATAGTTCAGTTGAGCGAATTATTCTGCCCGATGCTACGGAATTGTTGGATTATATGTTACATCGATTTACGAAAATTTTAGAAGATTTAACTGTTTTTGAAGACAAAATGGCTGAGGATTTGAACGTCACGCACGGTTTGATTTATTCACAACGAGTCATGTTGAAATTGATTGATGCGGGCTTGAGCCGCGAAGAAGCCTATGATTTGGTGCAACCAAAGACTGCAAAAGTATGGGCAGAACAAGTTGATTTTCGAGCACTGTTAGAAGACGATGAGCGAATTACTCGTTATTTAAGTGTCAGTGATTTGGATGATGCGTTTGATTATCATTGGCATTTAAAGCATTTAGATGAAATTTTCGAGCGTGTAGGTCTACAATAACGAGAAAACTGGGATGAGGGTCAACTAAATTCCAGTTTTTCTTTTGGAGCAAGTCCTGAATTGTGTGTAGGATTTTGCTATAATTAAAAAGAGAATTTTGACAAGAAAAGGAAGATTTTAATGTCGGAAGCGGCAATTTTGCAAGGATTAAATGATAAACAAAAGCAAGCAACGGTCACGACACAAGGCCCCTTACTTGTTTTAGCCGGCGCAGGCAGTGGTAAAACGCGGGTTTTGACACATCGGATTGCGTATCTGATTGAAGAACAGTGTGTGTTGCCGTGGCACATTTTGGCGATTACTTTCACGAATAAAGCGGCGAAAGAAATGCAAGCGCGCGTCCAAAAATTGTTAGGTGAGCAAGCACAGGGTGTTTGGGTATCGACTTTTCATGCGATGTGTGTTCGCATTTTACGTCGAGAAGCGCAAGCGTTAGGTTTTAGTCGAGCGTTTACAATCACAGGTTCTTCAGAGCAACTGACGTTAGTCAAACAGATATTAAAACAATTAAATTTAGATCCGAAAAAATATGATCCTCGGGCATTACTCAGTATCATAAGTAGTGCCAAAAATGAATTATTAACGCCTAAAGGTTATGCTCATACAGCCAGCGGTCCGTTTGAAGAAGTAGCCGCGCAAGTTTACCAGCGTTATCAGGCTGAGTTAGCTAATAATCAGAGTATGGATTTTGATGATTTGATTATGCAGACAACGGTTTTGTTTGAGCAGAATCCTCTCATTTTAGAACGTTACCAAGATAAATTTCAATATATTCATGTCGATGAATATCAGGATACGAATGATGCACAATACCGTTTGGTCAATCTGCTTGCTGCTAAAAATCAAAATCTTTGTGTCGTTGGTGATGGCGACCAGAGTATTTATGGTTGGCGAGGCGCCAATATGGATAATATTATGAATTTTGAAAAAGATTATCCACAAGCGCAAACCATTTTACTGGAACAAAATTATCGTTCGACGAAAACAATTCTGCAAGCGGCAAATGATGTTATTAAAAATAATGATTATCGTAAGCCCAAAGCACTGTGGACAGACAACGCGCAAGGTGAACAAATTACGTATTATCGGGCTGGTTCTGAACAAGATGAGGCCTTATACGTTGTGGATCAAATTAGTAAATTGCATCAAGAAGACAATTATCGGCTGAAGGATTTTGCAATTTTGTATCGGACGAATGCGCAATCACGGGTGTTTGAAGATAAGTTATTAAAAGCTAATTTGGCATATAAAATTATTGGAGGGCATAAGTTTTATGATCGTAAAGAAATTCGGGATGTTTTAGCTTATTTGCAATTGGTGGCTAATCCCCAGGATTCAATGAGTTTTCAAAGAATTATTAATGAGCCGAAGCGCGGAATTGGAGCTGGTTCATTAGACAAATTACGCCAAGCGGCCGACGAAAAAAATGTTAACTTGTTAGAAGCAGCATTAAATGCGGATAGTGTTATTGGCTTAACCAAAAAGGTGCGGACGAATCTGCAACAATTTGCACAAATGATTCAGGCGTTAAGTCAGGATTATGCGGGACAAAAAATGACAGATTTGATGCAAGCGGTGTTGGAACAAAGTGGCTACGTGGCTAACTTGGAGCATCAAGATAATTTGGAGTCACAAACACGTTTAGAAAATATTCAAGAATTATTAACAGTTACCCAAGATTTTGATCGTTGTTATGAACCAGAAGACGAGCAGGCTGAACCCTTGATTGATTTTTTGGCAGAATTAGCATTAGTCAGTAGCGAAGATGCTGAAGATGACCAAGATGATCAGTTAACTTTGATGACGTTACATGCGGCGAAGGGCTTAGAATTCCCGATTGTCTTTTTAGTGGGGATGGAGGAAGGTATTTTTCCATTAAGTCGGTCCTTAACGGATGAAAATCAATTAGAGGAAGAACGGCGCTTGGCATATGTCGGCATTACACGAGCACAAGAAAAGTTGTATTTGACTAGTGCTTGGTCGCGCATGTTGTATGGTCGTTCCCAGAGCAATCCTCAATCGCGTTTTGTAGATGAGATTGATAGTGAGTTATTAGATCAAAAGACGTCGACGGTCGCAGCACAAAGTTCAACGAGTTATCCATTTGATCAAAAGCGCTCATTGCGGCGGATCCGTAAGCCTCAACAAAAACCAGTTGCGCCTCAGGTAAGTAATAAAAGTGATGCCGGTGATGTTGCTTGGCAAGTCGGTCAACAAGTTGCGCATAAAAAATGGGGCGTTGGGACGGTTGTCAAAGTGAATGGACAAGGCGAAGCTGCTGAATTAGATATTGCTTTTACAGAACCGATAGGTGTGAAGCGATTGTTGGCAGAATTTGCCCCGATTAAAAAAGTTTAGGAGTTTGGTCATGGATCAACAATCAGCGCAACAGGAATTACAGCAATTACGTTCACAATTAAATCAAGAGCGAACTGCTTATTATACAAATGATGCGCCGTTGGTAGAAGATCATGTCTATGATCAGCGTTATGAGCGTCTATTAGCTTTAGAAAAACAATTCCCACAATTGGTAACGCCGAATTCTCCCAGTCAGTTGGTTGGGGGACAAGTGTTGCCCGAGTTTTCTAAGGTGTCCCATGAGATTCCAATGTTATCAATGGGTGATGTTTTTTCTTGGCAGGAGTTGGAAGAATTTAATCAGCGGATCAAAAAGGCTGTTGGTCACGCAGTAGATTACTGTGTGGAGTTAAAAATTGATGGTTTGGCGTTGTCGCTGGTTTATCAACAAGGTCATCTGCAACAAGGTTCAACGCGTGGTGATGGGCAAATTGGTGAGGACGTGACAAAAAATGTGCGGACAATCAAGAATATTCCTGTGGATTTGCCCCAGAAAGTCGATTTAGAAGTCCGGGGCGAATGTTTTATGCCGAAGGAATCCTTTCAAAAGCTCAATAATCAACGTGAACAAGACGGTGAAAATGTGTTTGCCAATCCGCGAAATGCGGCAGCCGGTAGTTTGCGCCAGTTAAATGCACATGTGACGCAAGCACGGGATTTAAGCACGTTTATTTATACCGTTGTGGAACCAGCAGTTTTGGGAGTTACGACACAAGCACAGGCGTTAGAAAAAATGCAGGCTTGGGGCTTTCATACGAATGTTGATTACTTTGTCAGTCATGACTTGGAAGGTCTCCAGGAATTTATTGAAAAGTATCAAACGTTACGTAACGATTTGCCTTACGGGATTGATGGGATTGTGTTAAAAGTTAATGATTTGGCTTTACAGCAGCAATTAGGCAACACAGTCAAGGTGCCACGCTGGGAAATTGCCTATAAATTTCCGCCCGAAGAAGCCCAAACGAAAATTAAGGAGATCGTCTGGACAGTCGGCCGGACCGGGGTTGTGACGCCCACAGCGGTAATGGATCCGGTTAAATTAGCAGGAACGACGGTGGCACGAGCTACTTTGCATAATTCAGATTTGATTAAAGAAAAAGATATTCGCTTGCACGATACAGTTTTGTTGCACAAAGCGGGAGATATTATTCCAGAAGTTTCCCAGGTCGTGCTAGCTAAGCGTCCGCCAGACAGTCAAAAATACACCATTCCCAGTCAATGTCCGTCTTGTGGTGCTAAGTTAGTTCACTTAGAAGAAGAAGTGGCGTTGCGTTGTATTAATCCCATGTGCCCTGCACAAGTTCAAGAAGGTTTGAATCATTTTGCTTCGCGCAATGCGATGGATATTACTGGTTTGGGGCCTAAGATTGTTCAACAATTGTGGCAGCACCAATTGGTGCGCGATGTGGCTGATTTGTACCGTTTAACAGCTCAAGATTTGATGCAGATTCCTAATTTTAAAGAGAAGTCGATTAATAATTTGTTGACCGCAATTGACAAGTCACGGGCCAATTCCCTAGAACGTTTACTTTACGGTTTGGGGATTAGGCATGTTGGTGCCAAAGCGGCTTTATTATTAGCGCAACATTTTGAAACGATGCAGCGGCTAATGCAAGCTTCCAAGGAACAAATTGCAGAAATCAAGACCTTGGGTGAAACAATTGCGGATAGCGTGGCAGTTTACTTTCAGAATCCAGATGTGCAAAAATTAATTGCCGAACTGGCAACACTAAAGGTTAATTTGAATTATCAATCGACAGCATCTTCTGAGCTGGTTGATAGTCCGGTTCGGAATCAAACAATTGTTCTGACTGGTAGTTTGCAATATTATACGCGTCCGGAATTAACGCGAATTTTGGAAGATTTGGGCGCTAAGGTGACAGGTTCAGTTTCTAAAAAGACGGATTTGTTGATTGCGGGCGCCAAGGCAGGCAGCAAGTTAACTAAAGCCCGGCAATTAGGAATCCAAATTTGGGATGAAGCGCAACTACGAGAACAACTCAAGCAATTATAGGAGTTTAAAATGAAAAATTTGGCAAAAGTAATGACTTTATTATTTAGTACTTTGTTACTAGCTGGTTGCGGTAATTTAAATAATTCGTCATTGTCGAGTAAAAGTAATGAAAAAAGCAGTAAAGTGACGACAACGAATACTTCCAAAAGTGATCAATACAGTACATTGCTGGAAAATGGTAAATATCACACGAGTGCAATTTCCGGATTGAGTGCAGATAGCGATAGTGATAATAATAGTAATGCAGCGGCCTTTGAGCACGGTTTGATGGATATTTCTAAAAAAGAATTTTCAACGGATCGTTATTATTTGCAAGAAGGTAAGTTTATTTCGGCGTCAACGGCTCAAAAGTGGTTGGATCGCAAATCTGATAAGAATCCGGCAGGTTTAAATCCTGAAGATAATGGCTCGACGGATCCAGATAAGCGTAAGCCAATCTATTTGCAGCAATTGTTAGAACAAGATTTTTATACACAAAATGGTAAGAATTATACCTTATCTGGGATGACAATTGGCTTGGCGATGAATGATGTGGATTATTACACCAAAGAGAAGTATGGTGCGCAATTTGAAACCAAAATTTCACCAGAGCAACGCTTAAGTATTGGCAAGCAAATGGCTGATAAAATTGTGGCGCGTTTGCGTAAGCAGCCAAATCTGAAAAAAATTCCGATTACGGTGGGCTTGTATCGTCAAAATGTCAACGATTCATTAATCGGAGGCAGTTTTTTCCAATATGGTGTGAGTCAAGCTAAGCAAAAACAAGTTAGTGATTGGAAAGCCATTAATCAGGAAAATCAAGTTTGGCCAGTGATTAATAATGAAAAGCCAGTGAATGAAAGTGATTCCGATAGTTTCGCTAATTTTAAGAATCATGTGCAAAATTATTTTCCAGACTTGAGTGGCGTGACGGCTCAAGCCCACTATCAAGATAAAAAATTGCAAGGCTTAGTGATCACGATTAATACGCAGTTTTATGGTGTGGCGCAAATTAATAGTTTTACCCAATTTGTGCAAGACGCAGCCAACCGCTATCTGCCGCAACAACCGATGATTGAAGTCCATATTCAAACGGTTCAGGATTTGCAGGCACTGATAACAAAAGATTATAATAGTAAGCAGTTTAGTAGTCATGTGTTAACTTCTTATTAACTTTTCTCAATAGTTAGTTCTCTCAATCAAATAATTTAAGGAGATGTTTCGATGCTTGATAAAGAATTAGTGCGCCATGTTGCAGGCTTATCTAAATTGGAATTTAATGATGCTGATTTGGAACATTTTACTGTGCAATTAGATGAAATTATTCAAATGGAAGATGAGTTGGCCAAAGTTGAGACCCAAGGGGTGCCCCCGACAACGCATATTGCGCGACAAGAGAGTACTTTTCGTCCTGATGAGCCCAAGGAAGGTCCCGGACGTGGGACTTTGCTCGAAAATGTGCCTGAACAAGAAAATGGTTTCATCAAGGTACCATCAATGTTAAAGCAGGAGGACAAATAGCGTGAATTATTTTGATGAAACAATTACTTCACTCCATCAAAAATTAGTGGATAAGGAACTCAGTACCACCGAATTAGCGCAAGCTACATTAACCCAAATCAAAGCCATGAATCCTCAATTCAATGCTTTTATCACTCTTAATGAAGCTGCTGGTCAAGCTATTGAAGTTGAGGTCGGTGCAGATCAAAAATTAATGGGGATTCCGTTGGCAATCAAAGATAATATTTTGACGAGGGGTCTTAAAACGACCGCTGCTAGTAAAATTTTATCTAACTATATGCCCGTTTATGATGCAACGGTGACTAAAAAGGCGCAAGCAGCTGGATTAGTGAATATCGGTAAAACCAATATGGATGAATTCGCGATGGGTTCTTCCAACGAAACTTCATATTTCGGTGCTGTCAAAAATCCGTGGAATACGAATAAAGTTCCCGGTGGCTCGTCAGGTGGTTCAGCGTCAGCTGTGGCTTCGGGGCAGGTTTTAGCGGCTCTAGGAACGGATACTGGTGGTTCTGTGCGCCAACCAGCTTCTTTTAACGGTATTTTTGGCATAAAACCAACTTATGGTCGGGTATCACGCTATGGGGTGATTGCTTTTAGCTCAAGTTTAGATCAAGTTGGAGTTTTATCACGGCATGTCAGGGATGCCGCCGAGATTCTTCAAGCGATTAGTGGCTATGACAAACATGATAATACGAGTTCAGCCAAAGAAGTTCCAAATTGGCAAGTTCAAGGTGATGTTCGCGGGCTGAAAGTAGCGGTACCGGAAGAATTCATGGGTTCTGGCGTGGATGCTGGCGTGAAAGAACAAGTGGAACGCGCCATTCAAGTTTTGGAACAAAATGGTTCTACGGTTGATACCGTGCAATTACCACATGCCCAATATGCAGTGCAAGTTTATTACATTATTGCTTCGAGTGAAGCTTCATCTAACTTGCAGCGTTACGACGGGATTCGTTATGGCGTGCGTGCAAAAGATGTGCATAATTTGGAAGATGTCTATGTCAAGTCGCGTAGTGAAGGTTTTGGTGATGAAGTCAAACGGCGGATTATGCTGGGGAGTTTCGCTTTATCAGCCGGTTACTTTGATGCTTATTTCAACAAAGCAGCGCAAGTACGGACTTTGATTATTGATGATTTTAATAAAGTGTTTGAAGATTATGATTTGGTCGTAGGTCCGACTTCGCCGACAACGGCCTTTGATTTGGGTACACGCATTGAAGATCCAGTTGTAATGTATATGAATGATATTTTGACAATTCCTGCTAACTTGGCTGGTTTGCCGGCGGCTTCGGTGCCAGTTGGCTTAGCTGACGGTATGCCAGTCGGTTTGCAGTTAATTGCTAAGCCGTTTGCGGAGCAAACAATTTTTAATGCTGCACAAGTTTTAGAAGATGAAACGGGCTTCTTGCAACAACGTCCGCAGATGGGAGGCAATAATTAATGAATTTTGAAACCACGATCGGTTTAGAAGTCCACGTTGAATTGAAAACTAAGTCCAAAATGTTCAGTCCAGCACCTGTTTCTTACGGGGCTGCGCCAAATACAATGACCAATGAAATTGATTTTGGAATGCCGGGAACTTTGCCGACAGTTAATAAAGAAGCTTACCGTTTGGGTGTGATGGTAGCGTTGGCGTTGAATGCTGAAGTGGAACATCATACACATTTTGATCGGAAAAATTATTTTTATCCAGATAACCCCAAGGCTTATCAAATCACGCAGAAAGAACGTCCTTTGGGACATGATGGCTGGGTTGAGATTGAAGTTAACGGTCAAAAGAAAAAAATTGGTATCGAAGAAATGCATGTTGAAGAAGATGCCGGCAAAAATACGCATGCGGATAATGGCTATTCGTATGTTGACTTAAATCGCCAAGGCACGCCGTTAATTGAAATTGTATCCAAACCGGATATTGCTTCGCCTGAAGAGGCATATGCTTATTTAGAAAAATTACGGCAGATTGTGCAATTTACGGGTGCTTCTGACGTCAAAATGGAAGAAGGATCCATGCGTGTGGACACCAATATTTCATTGAGTCCTATTGGGTCTAATAAATTGGGGCAAAAAGTCGAACTGAAGAACTTGAACTCTTTTCGCCATGTGCTCAATGGTTTAGCTTTTGAAACCGAGCGGCAGGCGGAAATTATTCGTTCTGGTGGAACCATTGCCCAGGAAACGCGGCGTTATGATGAACCGACCGCTTCCACAATTTTAATGCGGGTCAAAGAGGGCGCTGATGATTATCGTTATTTTCCAGAGCCCGATTTGCCAGATTATCATATTACAGGTGAGTGGATTGAGCAGATTCGTCAAAGTATTCCAGAGATGCCAGACAAGCGTCGCCAACGCTATATTGATGAGTTAGGCATTCCGGAATATGATGCCGGCGTTTTAACGGATACTAAGGAAATGTCTGATTTCTTCGACGAAACGGTGCAATATGGTGCCGATGCTAAACAAGTTTCTAACTGGTTGATGGTGAACGTGAATGCGTATCTGAATGAAAATGACTTAGATTTGACTCAAACCAAATTGACACCACAAAATTTGGCAACGATGATTAATTTGGTCAAGGATGGTACGATTTCTTCGAAAATTGCCAAAAAAGTGTTTGCGGAAACGATTGAAAACGGCACCGAACCGAAGGCTTGGGTCCAAGAAAAAGGCATGATGCAAGAATCTGATCCGAACGTATTAGGACCGATTATCAATCAAATTTTGGATGATAATGAACAATCCATTGTTGATTTTAAGAATGGTAAAGATCGCGCAATTGGCTTTTTGGTTGGGCAAATCATGAAGCAAACTCGTGGCAAAGCCAATCCGAAGATGGTTAACCAAATACTAAACGACGAAATCCAAAAACGTTGAGAGGGTAATAAATGAAAGCTCGGTTGATTTATAATCCAACATCGGGAAACGAAACAATTTTAAAAAGTGTAGCGGATATTTTAGATGTGCTGGAGGAAGCTGGTTATGAAGCCAGCGCCTTTCGAACCACGCCGGAGCCTAATTCCGCACAAAATGAAGCTCAAAGAGCAGCACTAGCGGGCTTTGATTTGGTCGTGGCTGCCGGCGGTGATGGCACTTTGAACGAAGTGGTCAATGGGTTAGCGCCACTAGATAAAAGACCACAAATGGCGATTATTCCAGGTGGCACGACTAATGACTATGCACGGGCTTTGAAAATTCCACGGAATGATCCAGTGGCAGCCGCACGAGTGATTTTAAAAAAACAATTGTTGCCGATGGATATTGGGCAAGCTGGTGAACATTATTTTATGAATATTGCCGGTGGCGGTTCGATTTCCGAACTCACTTATGAAGTGCCTTCGGAATATAAATCAGTTTTGGGTTATTTGGCATATTTGGTTAAGGGAGCAGAGATGTTGCCACGAATTAAGCCGATGAATATGCATTTGGAATATGACGATGGTGTTTATGATGGTGATGTGACGCTGTTTTTGTCGGGATTAACCAATTCAGTGGGCGGATTTGAACAAGTGGCGCCGGATTCAGAGTTAGGTGATGGCAAGATTTCGCTGCTGATTGTTAAGGGGGCCAATATTGCCGAAATGTTGGTATTGATTGCCAAAGCATTGAATGGCGGCAAGCATGTAGATGATCCCAAGATTATTTATACGAAAACTAAGCACTTGTTTGTGAAGCCCAACGACGATAATCGGATTATGATTAATTTGGATGGCGAATACGGTGGCGATGCACCGGTCGAAATCAAGGTTTTGCGGCATCATCTACAAATGTTTGCGGATATTGATGCGATTCCTGATCGGTCGATTAATACGGAAACTGCTGATGAAAAGCAGGCTGAGGAACAATTCGTCAATGGCGTCAATTCATTAAACGAGTAAAAATAGCTGAAAGTTGCCTCGCAGGTTGATGGAGTTTTTGGACTTGTGGCGCAACTTTTTTATTGAAATTAAGGAAAAATTATGCAAACAACGAAATTAACGAAGAATCAAATTGTCACATTAGATATTATTGACTTATCATATGAAGGTTTGGGCGTCGCCAAGGTTGATGGCTATCCATTATTTGTCGAAAATGCTTTGCCACAAGAACAAGTCGAAGCAATTATCACGAAAGTTGGTCGCAATTTTGGTTTTGCGAAAACGAAAAAAATTTTGCAGGATTCACCTGATCGTGTTACAGATTATGATCCTAAATATATTCAAACAGGAATTGCGCCCTTGATTCATTGGCGTTATGAGCGACAATTGGCGTTTAAACGGCAACAAGTTGTAAATAATTTTGAAAAGCAACATTTGGATATTGAGGTTCACCCAACAGTGGGAGCAGAGCATCCGTTAGCTTACCGCAACAAGGCACAGATTCCTGTGCGGACGGTTAAAGGTCAAGCAACAACTGGTTTTTTTCGGAGTCGGTCGCACGATTTGGTGCCATTGGAGGATTATCTGATTCAAGATCCCAAGATTGATGCGGAAATTAATCGAATTCGGGATTTATTGCGGCAATTGCAAATTCAAGGTTATGATGAAAATCGCAATCGTGGTGATGTGCGACATATCATGGTGCGCCGGGCAACAGCAACGGGCGAAATGATGGTGGTGCTGGTTATCACATCGACGAAAATGAAGCATTTACCACAATTATTGGCAGCAATTCAGGCCAATTCTGAAGTCACTTCACTGTATTTGAATGTGAATGCGAAAAAAACGAACGTGATTTTAGGATCAAAATTTGAATTGGTAGCAGGACAAGAATATATTACTGATGAGATTTTAGGTAAGCAATTCCGAATTTCACCGCAATCATTTTTCCAAGTTAACCATGAGCAAACTCAAAAGTTATATCAATTGGCGATTGATGCGGCAGAATTGACGGGTCAAGAAACCGTAGTGGATGCTTATTCAGGAATTGGAACGATTGGCTTAAGTATGGCCGATCATGCTCAAGAAGTGATTGGTGTTGAAGTTGTGAAGCAAGCTGTTCAAGACGCGCAAGTGAACGCTGCAATTAACGGGATTGATAACGCGCAATTTGTTGTAGGTAAGACGGAAGATGTGTTGGCTAAATGGGCGCAAGAACAGCGCCAAATTGATGTTTTAGTGGTGGATCCGCCCCGCAAAGGACTGGATGCGAGTTTGATTAGCAGTATTCAAGCATTGCGACCACAAAAAATTGTTTATATCAGCTGTAATCCCGCAACGCTGGCACGTGATTTGAATTTATTGCGTGCTGATTATCAAGCGTTACACACAACACCTGTGGATATGTTTCCGATGACCAAGCATGTGGAAAGTGTGACTAGTTTAGAGTTAATTCATTGAAATAATTTTGGAAAAGCACAGTCCGTTTAATGATGGATTGTGCTTTTTTATTTGTTCATTTTAAGTATTTGGTGCTGATTCCTTTGCTTAGGTACATCAAGCAAACATTTTAGGAACGTCGTCGAGCAGTTGAAGAAATATCTAGGAAAAATTAATTTTAATAAAGCTAATGTCGGCACCGTTCATACTTTTCAAGGAAAAGAAGCCGCGGTTGTCTATCTTGTGCTAGGTGCCAGCACTGAAGAAACCGGTGCGGCTAGTTGGGCTGTTTCAGAACCAAATCTGATGAATGTGGCGGCTACCCGTGCGAAAAAAGAATTTTATATAATTGGCGATAAAAAATTGTATCAATCAATTGGGGCAGAAGTGGTGGATAAAACTTTGGAAGTGTTTGAAGGGGAATAAAACGATGATTTTGGTTGTTGATATCTATTAAAAAATTACTTTATTGCTAAGTTAAATTTATAGGTTTAATATTTATAATATGATTCTTTATCTCTGAATGGCAAATTAGTTTGATGTCGCTTTCTTGAAAAATACACTTAAAATTTGTAGTGTGACTTTGTTATGAGTAGTATCAATTTTGTCATTGCCGAATAATAATTAATTTACCAACATTAAGGCAGATATTATTTTGAATAGGACAAATTATTGATACAGAAATGATATAAATATATAGGATGAGGGAATAGATGGAACGTCACGGGAAAAGCATTGAGATTTATTTAATGGATGGAGATGCCAATGGCCGTTGTGAAGTGATGCTAGCTAATTGGAATGTTACTGCTTATAAATTGCCAAATGATTTAGTTGTACACAGTCAAAGTTTGACCAATATCAATACGCCAGGAGTGTATCTATTGTTTGGTGAAGAAAATGGAAAGAATTTTGTTTATGTAGGCGAATCAGAGAACGTATTGATGCGACTAGGGCAACATTTACCAGATAATGATGGCTATCTTTGGCAAAATGCTATTGTTTTTGTGGCTAATAGAAGAGGTACGCTGGATAAGGCTAAAATAAAATATCTAGAAAATCGATTATATAACATTATAAAAAGTATTGGTACTTACCAATTGAAAAATCGTAATGAACCACGAAAATCTAGCTTAAGTCAGGCAAATGAAGATGCTATGGAAGCTGTCCTTGATAATATTGAATTATTAGTGCCAGTCATGGGACATGACCCTTTCAAAGGTAAAAGTGAGTTGACTGAATCATTTAATACAAATTCACCTAATATTTTACAATTTAAGAGTCAGACGCTTAAAGCACAATGTAATCAAAATAAAAATGGGACATTTACGATTCTTGCTGGTGCTCAAATTAGGCCTCAAATTTCAGCTTCTTTGTCAAAAAAAATTACTGAATTACGGCAGCAGTTGCAGAGCAATGGTCAGATTAAGAATAACATACTGCAGCAAACATTAAATGTCAGCAGTTCTTCAGCAGCAGCGGATTTTATTTTGGGTTATCCAGTAGATGGACAGCTTTATTGGGTGACTACAACAGGAAGTACTCTTAAGCAATTTAAAAATGCGCAAACGGGCAAGGTAGTTCAGCCTGCGGTTCCACAAGAAATGCCCCAAAAAGACCTTGAGCTATATTTGAAAAATAAAATAGTTAATACTAGGGGACTGTTGCATCAAGATAAAACTTTTACATTATTGCCGGGCTCACAAATTAGAGCAAAAGTACAGACATCAATGCCACAGAATATCGCTAAATTACGTTCACAAATACAAGTTGATGAACAATGGATATTACAAAAGTCGATCACAGTGAAAAGTGTGTCAGCAGCAGCGGAACTAGTCTTAGGTACTTCTGCTAATGGTAAACTACTATGGAAAACGATAGATGGTGTTAGTGTGGGTGACTGGTTAGAGAAGAATAATTGAAGTATAAAAATATAAAGAATTTAGATAAAACAATTGACATATTGCTTGCTTTGATAATATTACTTATATGGATCATGCTCAGTAGCCTATGAGGCGCTGGGCTCTTTTTTTAGGAGCAAAAATAGTGAAACCTTTTAAAACTTATCGTCAGCAACTGAAAATTTCAAGAGACAGAGGATTAGATGTTGGTAATACTTCTAAGACTATGAGATTTTTAGAAGAATCAAATTATTATGATGTTGTAAATGGATACAAAACCCCTTTTGTAGTAAGAAGTACTAATAGAAGTGAAGCCAGCTAGAAAGATTTAAAGTTGGAACTAAGCTTGAAGAATTATATTCATTATATAAATTTGATCGAGAGATTCGCATTATATTTTTAAAATATTTTTTGACATTTGAAAAGTAGAGTTTCATATCGATTTTCTGAGAAATACAAAAGGCAAAGAAACGCTTATTTGGATTTTACTAATTTTTCTGATAGACCAGAAAATACAGTAAATGTTTTTAAAACAATTAGTATGTTATCAAGTACTATTTCTAGATATTCTGATAAAAAAAGATCATCAATTAAGCATTATATTGACAACCATGGTGAAGTACCACTTTGGGTTTTGGTAAATTATTTAAGTTTAGGAAATATTAGTCATTTCTATTCTCCAATGGATGATAGTTTAAAAAATATAATTGCTTGTGATTTTAATAAGCAATGGGAAAGAAATTATCCTAATAATGAAGAAATAGCTCTTAGATCAACTGATATCGAAGGAATAGTACAAACAGTTAATTATTTTCGTAATACATGCGCACATGAAGAAATTTTATACACAATGGTAGTGCAAAGACCAAGAAATAGAGGATTTATTACTCAGTTTTATGAAAATAGCAATCCAAAATATGTTTTTCCTAAAAAGTATAATTTGTTTACAGTTTACTTGATGATAAAATTTGTGCTAAGAAAAAAAGATTTTCAAGAATTAAAATCAGCTTTAGTTAAAATTTTTATATCGTACAATACCAAATTTGAAGTAATTAGTTTTGAAGATATTTTGAACTTGATGGGTTTTCCAAATAACTGGCAAGAACATTAATTTGTTTCTGACTTTCTAAATTTAGAAAGTCTTTTTTGTACTTTCTTTCATATATTTAAAGGTAAGTGAAATTATTTTTTGGTGCAATGCTATAATTAATACGACGAATATAGTGGCGTATATATCATGGCGATAGAGGTAAGCAATGAAAATTGAATTAATTGATAATAAGGGAGATAACACGCTTAAGAATTATTTAAGTACTTATATTGATAAAAATTCTGAAGTTAGTATTCAAACAGATGCCTTTTCAGTTTTTGCATTTAATGCATTGCAAAAAGAAATTAAGCGTTCTAAAGGCTTACATGTGTTATTGACAAAATCATTTTTTGAAAAAGATGAAACAGGATTTCTTAAAAGATATGAAATTGCTCAAGAAGAAAATAATATTTCTGGGAACAGTTATGAAATAAAATTACGTAACCAGATGAATTCGGCTTTTATTGCTCGTGAAATAGCAAAGCTAATTAAGTCTAAAATGCAAGTTCACCAATTAAGTAAAAAAGAAAATGTGTTAAATGAACTTCTGATTGAAAATACTCAAGCTACTGAAAAGAATGTTGCAGTACCAGGGATGTTTAAATTTACTGCTGATGGTTTAGGCATAGTAAAATCGGACAATATAACGCCAATAACATGGATTTCTGGTGATCCTAAAACTTTGACTGGGTTAAAGCATAGTTTTGACTCAATTTGGAATGATTCAGATAGATCGGTTGATGTTACTGAAAAGGTTTTGCAAAAAGTAAAGACTATCTATCAAGAAAATCCGCCATATTGGCTGTATTTGGTGTCACTATATCATATTTTTCATAATAAGTTGGGCGAACTTGATGAACAAGAATTGGTGTCAGAAAATTCGTCTTTACAAGACTCTGTAATTTGGAATGAGTTATATCAATTTCAAAAAGACGGCGTATTGGGTCTGATTAGGAAAATCGAGAAATATAATGGTGCTATTTTGGCTGATTCAGTCGGATTGGGTAAAACATTTTCAGCTTTAGCTGTAATCAAATATTACGAATTACAGCGTAAAAAAGTCTTAGTTTTGGCACCTAAGCGTTTACGTGAAAATTGGCTTTTATATACATTACCGGATAAGCGTAATATTTTGCGCGAAGATGGTTTTAATTATGCTGTGCTTAACCATACTGATTTGTCGCGCTATAAAGGTAAAAGCGGCGATATTGATTTAAAAACTTTTGCTTGGTCAGATTTTGACTTAATTGTAATTGATGAATCACATAACTTTCGCAATAACAATACCAGTGTTAACCGTCCAACTAAATCAAGATATGAGCGCTTGATGGATAACGTTATCAAAGATGGTAGAAAAACTAAAGTTCTGATGCTTTCAGCTACACCGATTAATAATCGGATGGCAGATTTGAAAAATCAAATTGGGTTTATTACTGAAGGTGATACTAATGCTTTAGCTAAATATGATATTAAAGATATTGATAATGTGTTAAAGCGGGCGCAAACATCCTTTAATGAATGGATGGATTTGGATGAAGACCAGCGAACAACACAAAGATTTTTAGATAAAGTAAATCCTGATTATTTCAGGCTGCTTGATATGCTGACAATTGCTCGTTCACGTAAGCATATTGAAAAATATTATGATACAAATGAATTAGGATCTTTTCCTAAAAGACTAAAACCTAAAACAATTAAGCCAGATATTGATTTAAAAAATGCTTTCCCAGATCTTAAGCTTGTATATGATAAAATTGGCAATTTAAATATGGCGATGTATCAACCCTTACAGTACGTAAAGCTTGATAAAAAGAAATATTATGAGCAGCTCTATGATACAACCGTTAAAGAAGGAAAATCTTCTTTTAAGCAAGTTGATCGGGAACAAGCTTTAGCTAAGCTTATTAGAGCTAATCTACTTAAACGGCTTGAGAGTTCAATTAATTCTTTTGGTTTAACAATTAATCGAATGGTTAAAAAAGTTGAGAATACACTGGCTAAAATTAATGAGAATAAGCAAGATAAGGTGCAGTTAGTAAGTATTAGCGAATTAGATGATGAAGATATTGAAGCTAGATTCGATGATCAGACTGTTGGGACTAAAACCAAAATCCTGCTTGGTGATATGGATCAAATTAGGTGGAAGCAGGCTTTAAATGAGGACTTGAATGTATTAAAGCGGTTACGGCAAGACGCACAAGCAATTACACCTGAGAGAGATGCTAAGCTGCAGAAGCTAGAAGAAGTTTTACGTGAAAAGTACAAGCATCCAATTAATCAAGGAAATAAAAAGGTAATAATTTTTACTGCTTTTGCAGATACGGCTAATTATCTATATGAGAATTTGGCTTCGCTAATTAAAGCAGAATACGGCTTAAATACAGCTTTGGTTACAGGAGGTGTTAGTCATAATAAGACTACAATGCCTAATATTAGTACTAGTAATATGGATGATATTTTGCTTAATTTTTCGCCAAAATCAAAAGGGAGAGATCAGGTCGAACCAGATCAGACAAGCGAAATTGATTTATTAATTGCGACTGATACAATATCTGAAGGTCAAAACCTGCAAGATGCTGATTATTTGATTAATTATGATATTCATTGGAATCCAGTCAGAGTAGTGCAGCGTTTTGGGCGAATTGATCGAATTGGTTCAGAAAATGATTGTATTCAATTGGTAAATTTCTGGCCTAATGTTGATTTGGATACTTATCTAAATTTAGAAGAACGCGTAAAGGGACGAATGGTTTTACTAAATGTCTCAGCAACTGGTGAAGAGGATATGCTTAATCAGAAAGAAGACGATAAAGGCAAAAAACGTGAGATGAATGATTTGCAATATCGTAAAAATCAGCTGCAGCAATTGCAACAGGAAGTTGTTGATTTAGAAGACGTTAACGGTGCAATTTCGATTACTGATATGTCTTTTAACGATTTTGAAGCTGATTTACAGGCAGCACTTAAGAAGTATGAAAAGCAATTAAATGATGCACCATTGGGGATGTACGCGGTTGTTGATCATCGAGGGATGCCGGAGGTAAAGCCGGGAGTAATTTTAACTTTAAAAGAACGCATTGATGATGTAGCAATGCAAAAAAATAGTATTTTACCTTATATTGTAATTTTTCTTGGGATGGATGGTAGTGTACAAATTGATCACGTTCATACTAAGCGTGTACTTGATTTGTTTAAAAAAATTACACTTAATAAAACTGAGGTTAATCAAGATTTGGTTAATGAATTTAACCAAGAAACCGATAATGGACGTGACATGTCACAATATTCAGAGGTTTTACGTGCGGCGATTGATGCCATTAGAGGTAAGCAGGAAGAAGTCGGAATCGAATCAATGTTTACGCCAGGTGGTACCAATGTGCAGACTAATTTAATTGATAACTTGGATGAGGTTGAATTAATCTCATTTTTGATTATTAAGTAGGCTGCTATGGAAACAAAAGATATTATTAAGTGGTGGGATTTGCCACAAGCAACAGTAATTAATCGTAATTTTCCTAAGGTAAAAATTACTCCGCAGCTAAAAAAGGCTAAAGATAAGCAATTCTTAGTTGATATGGTTCAAAGTATCTACATGTTAGCCGATTTTAAAACTGATAACACCAATATTCCTAGCTATGAGTCTAATGAAGAATTGTACCAAGAATTGTGGTTCTTTTATGTTAAGTCGAAATACGATAATGAAGGCGAAGCAATCTATCGTTTGTTAGCTAGTGTGGTGCCTTATCCAATTGTTGTTTTACTAGAGCAAGATCAAGTTTTTGTTATCTATTTGGGTCGTTTTGAGAAATTGGCAAAGGGTTACTTGAAATTACTAAGTGTTTATGAATCACCGTGTTATCAATTAGAAAAAGCCGAGCAGGTATTGAATTCATTATCATTAGCTGATTTGCCGCAGCAAAATATGAAGGTGCTCTATGATAGTTTACGGGACAAGATTGTAAATCAATACGTTAAAGTTGATTATCATGCTGATATAAATGTTATGACAGGGTATAATAGTGAATTACTGGATCAGGTCAGAATACTTGAAAAGCAAATCACAGCATTGCGAAATAAAATAAAGCGCGAAACACAGTTAAACCGTAAAGTTGAAATGCAAATGGAATTGAAGAAGCTGAAAGATCAATTAAATGAATTAATTGAAAATAAATCATAACTTTAGCAATCTAGCTTGACAAGAAAAAGAGGGAGACGATACTGATGACAGACAACAGACAGACATTAAATAGTGTTTCCAAAGAATCACTTGATTTACGAGCAGATTTAATTAAGCGACTGGTGCAAGATGTACCAGAAGTTGCCAGTGATGGAAAAATTGATCTGGATAAGTTGAAGGATATTTTGGGTGATCAAGTTGACGACAATCCGGAACGTTATAACTTTACTTGGAATGGCAAGATAGACTCAATGAAGTTAGCGCAAAAACCAACTACGGCAACTCTCAAACCTAATAAAGAAAAGTCTAGAAACTCGGATAAGACGAAGAATCTATATATTGAAGGCGATAATCTTGAAGTTTTGAAAATTTTGCAAAAGTCTTATTCTAATAAAGTTAAGCTGATATATATTGATCCACCGTATAATACGGGCAAGGATTTTGTTTATAAGGATAATTTTCATGATTCGATGGAAAATTATTTGGAGCAGACAGGTCAATTAGATGGGGATAATAATAAATTAAAGACTAATCCAGAATCCAGTGGTCGCTATCATACTGACTGGCTGAATATGATGTATCCAAGATTGAAATTAGCGCGAAATTTGTTAACTGATGATGGTGTAATTTTTATCTCTATTGATGACACTGAACAAGCCAATTTGAAAAAGATGGCAGATGAAATCTTTGGTGAGAATAATTTTTTAGCACAAGTAATTTGGGAACGTGCTTATGCACCAATTAATTTGAAAAAGAATTTTTCAGTTAGTCATGATTATATACTGATATATGGACGCGATATGAGCTTGATTGAAACTAATGGCATTCCTAGAACCAGTGCAGCCGATGATCGCTATCAAAATCCCGACAATGATCCTCGTGGTGTTTGGAAAGCAGATAACTTGTCTGTTGGACCCGCCATTGAAGCAAATATTTACCCTGTCACGACTCCCTCAGGGAGAGTAGTGGAGCCTCCAGCGGGAAGAAGCTGGAGTCTGTCGCAAAATGCATTTCGTGACAGACTCGCCGACAACCGAATTTGGTTTGGAAAAAATGGTGATGCTGTTCCTAGTATGAAACGGTTTAAATCAGAATTACGTAAAACTGGTGTAACGCCAATGACTATTTGGAAGTATGAAGATGTGGGACACAGTCAAGCGGCAACGCAAGAATTGTAGGAATTAATGGGTGGTAAGAAATATTTTACGTATCCTAAGCCAATCAAGTTAGTACAAAGAGCAATTCAACTTTACACAGAATCTGATTCCCTTATTTTGGATTTTTTTTCAGGTTCTGCGACTACGGCACATGCTGTTATGCAGCAAAATGTAGAAGATGATGGTAATCGTAAGTTTATCATGGTGCAATTGCCAGAACAGTTAGATGAGAAGTCTGAAGCTTATAAAGACGGTTATTGTACTATACCTGATATAGCTGAAGAACGGATTCGGCGTGCTGGTTATAAGATAATTAGTGAGAATCCATTATTTGCGGATAAGTTGGATACTGGCTTTAAAGTGTTTGAACTGGACAAATCTAATATTCGCAAGTGGAATACTGATCCAGATAAATTGGCTGAGCAGTTGCAACTAGGCGAAAATAATCTAATTGGCAGTTCTGGTACCGATGATTTAGTCTACGAAATCATGTTGAAACAGGGCCTTGAGTTAACTTTACCAATCGAAAAGGAAACTTTGGGACAGACAGATATTTATAAAATTGCCTATGGTGCTTTGTTTATCGTCCTGGGTACGAATATTACTACGGAAGTGGCTGATAGAATTATAGAAGTAATTAAAGCAGAAGATTTGGAAGATGTATCAGTGGTTTTACAGGATACTGGGTTTTTAAGTGATAATGATAAGCTTAATATGATTGAAACTTTAAATGCCAATGGTGTAGATTATAAGAATATTTTATCAATATAATTTGACAAGAAACAGAAGGAAACGATACTGATGACAGACAGACAGACAGACAGACAGACAGACAGACAGACAGACAGACAGACAGACAGACAGACAGACAGACAGACACTAAATAGTGTATCTGAAGAATCACTTGATTTACGGACTGATTTAATTAGGCGACTGGTGCAGGACGTGCCAGAAGTAGCTAGTGACGGTAAGATTGATCTTGATAAGCTAAAGCAAATTTTAGGTGATCAAGTTGAAGAAAATCCAGAACGCTACAATTTTACTTGGCATGGTAAAATGCAGTCGATGAAGTTAACCCAGCAGCCAACAACGGCGACGTTGAAACCTAATAAAGAAAAGTCTAGAAACTGGGATAAGACGAAGAATCTATATATTGAAGGCGATAATCTTGAAGTTCTAAAAATTTTACAAAAATCTTATTCTAATAAAGTGAAGTTAATTTATATTGATCCACCGTATAATACGGGCAAGGATTTTGTTTATAAGGATAATTTTCATGATTCAATGGGAAGTTATCTGGAACAAACAGGTCAAGTAGACGATGATAATAATAAAGTAAAAACTAATGCAGAAACAAATGGTCGCTACCATACTAATTGGTTGAATATGATGTATCCAAGATTGAAGTTGGCGCGTAACTTATTGACTGATGATGGCGTAATTTTTGTCTCGATAGATGAAAATGAAGATGAAAATTTAAAGTTGATATTTAATGAACTATATGGTGAAAATAATTTTATAGGTAAGATTATTAGAAAAACTAGATCTGCCGCTAATGATCCTCAAAATGGATTTAATCAGCAAAATGAGAGCTTATATATATACGCTAAAAATTGCGATTTAATGGCTTTGCGTGGTGATAAAAAGAATCTCGAAGATTATAAAAATTCTGATAATGATCCTAATGGTCCATGGAAATCTGAAAATCCCAGTGCTCGAAGTGGTTCTGATGGAACATATTTTGAAATTAAAAATCCATATACAGGAAAAATTGATTTACCGCCTAAGGGTCGCTACTGGGCTTTTTCAAAGAAAACGATGGATGCGTGGATTGATAGTGGAAAATTAGTTTTTAGTAAAACGTTAGAAAAAAATAAACGTGGCTTTATTGTTAAAAGTTATGTAAATGAATTGAAGAGTAAATATGGTACAGTTAATTCATTATTCGCTGTCGATAATGCTTATATGAATCAGCAGGCTACAAAATATTTAAGAGATGAGTTATTTGACGGTGAGAGTGTGTTTGATAGTCCTAAACCAATTTATTTCATTAAAAGGATAATGAAGTATGGTTCTGATAAAGACTCTATTATTTTAGACTTTTTCGCTGGTTCTGCAACCACTGCTGATGCTGTTATGCAGCTTAATGCTGAAGATGGCGGGCATCGTAAGTTTATTATGGTGCAGTTGCCAGAACAACTAGACAAGAAGTCTGATGCTTATAAAGATGGCTATCGTACCATTCCAGATATTGCTGAAGAACGGATTCGACGCGCTGGTGATAAGATAATTAATGAAAATCCATTATTTGCTGATAAATTAGACACTGGCTTTAAAGTGTTTGAATTAGATAAATCTAATATTCGCAAGTGGGATACGAATCCAGACAAATTGGCTGAGCAATTAAAGTTGGGCGAAAATAATCTAACAGATGATTCTAGTACGGCTGATTTAGTCTATGAAATTATGTTAAAGCAAGGACTTGAATTAACTTTGCCAATCGAAAAAGAGAGTTTAGCTCAAGCAGACATTTATAAGATTGCCTATGGTGCTTTGTTTATCGTTTTAGGCGCAAATATTAATGTCCAAGTGGCAGATAGAATTATAGAAATTATTAAAAAAGAAAAATTGGAAGATGTATCAGTGGTTTTACAAGATACTGGGTTTAGCAAAGATAGTGAGAAATTGAATACAATTGAGATTCTCAATGCTAGTGGTATTCAGTATGATGATATATTGAGTATTTAATAAGGATAGGGTATAGAGCTGTGAAAATAAAATTTGATACGTTAGACTATCAAACGCAAGCTGTCAATGCAGCGGTGAATGTGTTAAATGGGCAATTCGTTAAAGAATTGAATTTTACTGTGTCGGATACGTCCCCTGAAATTGATTTTTTGTCAGAAGATGGCATTGGAATTGGTAATCACATTATAATTGATGATGAAACAATGCTGCATAATGTTAACCAAGTTCAGTTAAAAAACAATATTGCTCCTAGTAAGAATTTATATGGTAAGAATGAGCATTTTCCACAATTTAATATTGAAATGGAAACTGGAACTGGGAAAACTTTTGTTTATTTAAAAACCATTCTGGAATTGAATAAAAAGTATGGTTTCAAAAAGTTTGTCATTGTTGTTCCTAGTGTGGCTATTCGCGAAGGTGTGTTAAAGACTTTTAACATTACTAAAGAATATTTCCGTAAGCAATATGATGCAGTCGTTTATGATTTATTTGTATTTGACAGCAGCAAATTAAATCGCATACGGACATTTGCATCTGCTAATTCGATCGATATCATGGTTACTACTATTCAAGCCTTTAATAAGAATAGTAATGTAATGAATAATGAAAATGACCAATTATCTGGCGTAAAGCCAATTGATATGGTGGCCGAAACTAGACCTATTTTGATCATTGATGAGCCGCAATCAGTTGATAATACACCGACTGCTAAAGATGCTATTAACAAACTTAATCCAGCAATTGGTTTTCGTTATTCAGCGACTCACCGTGATAAATCCTATCCAACAATTTACCGCTTGAATGCCGTTGATGCTTATAACCAGCAACTAGTTAAACAAATTGAAGTTTCTAGTCTTGAAGTTGATGAAAATGGCAATCGTGATCATTTAAAACTAAAAAGTGTCAAAACAGGTAAAAATGGTATTTCAGCTAAAGTTGAGGTTTATAAAAAAACTAAAGTGGGTGCTAAGAAGACTGATATTACTTTAAAACGCGGTGACAATCTGTTCAATAAGACCAAACTAGAAGCATACGACAATATGGGTTCGGTTGAAGATATTGACGGGACGCCTGGTGCAGAAGCGGTGTACTTTTCAGGTACACCAGACAAGATAACTTTGTCATCAGCCACATTAGAAGACGAGCAAATTAAGCAGATGCAAATTGCTAAGACAATTGAAGAGCACTTGGAAAAGGAATTAACTTTTAAAAAAGCTTGCAAAAGAATTAAAGTATTGAGCCTAATCTTTTTAGATAAGGTTGAAAATTATCGCACCTACGATAAGGACGGTAATGCCGTTCCTGGTCGGTATGCTAAAATTTTTCAAGAGGAGTATAATCATTTAATTTCACTACCAAGGTATAGAGAATTAAATGATTATGATGTTCCTACTGCTGAAGTGCATGATGGTTACTTTTCAAAAGATGGCAAAGGAAAATTAAAGAACAGCACTAAGGGTGAAAGTAAGGCTGACGAGTCGACTTACGAAACCATTATGCAAGATAAAGAAGGACTTTTGACTATGTATGATCCTAAACATCATACAGCTAAGGCCAATAAAATTCGTTTTATTTTTTCACACTCGGCGTTAAAAGAAGGCTGGGATAATCCAAATGTCTTTCAAATAGCTACTTTAATTGAAAATAAAGATGAAATTACCAAAAGACAGAAAATTGGTCGCGGACTGCGAATTGCTGTCAATGAAGATGGCGAGCGTGTACCTGGTTTTGACGTGAATACTTTAACCGTGATGGCAAATGAGAGCTACGAAGATTTTGCTAAAGGGCTGCAAAGTGAATATGAAGAAGATGGTGTAACTTTTGGAATATTTACTGCGGACACCTTCTCTATAATTCCGCTAAAATATGACCCAGTAACTGATGAAGAAGAAGTACTCGGTGAACTTAAAGCAGAGCAATTACTTACCGAGTTAAAGCAAAAAGATTATATTACGAAGCAGGGTAGAGCAACTGGTAGCTTAAAAAAAGCGATTAATGACCAACAAATCAACCTTTCAGAAGAATTTCAACCAATTGCGGACAAAATTTTAGCAGCTGCTCAAAATAATATCAAAAAAATCGATATTAAAAATGCTACAGATAAAATACCTGTTACTGTTGAACCAGAAGCCTTATCTTCTGACTTTCAAGAGTTATGGGATCGTATTAAATATAAGACAAATTATAAAGTTGATTTTAACTCTGATAAGTTTATTCATAAGGTGGTTAATAGTTCAGAAGGTCTTAATTCAATTCAAACAACTAGGGCAACATTGTCGTACTCAAAGGGTACACTTGATATTGGTAATGCTGGTATAGAAACTAGTGAAGTAAGTGAAGGAGCAGATCAGTTGAAGTATCAAGTAGCTTATCAATTGCCAGATATTGTTACTCACTTGCAAAGTTCGACTAACTTAACTAGACGAACTATTGTCAAAATTTTGACGCAAGTTGATAATTTAGATAGTTTTAAAAATAATCCGTTATCGTACATGGATCAGGCTACTAATATAATTAATTCTGTCAAAAATAAATTTATTGTAGATGGAATTGTGTATTATAAAAACGGTGACCAATTCGATCAAAAATTATTTACATCTGAAGTGCTGAATGCTTATAAAAATCATGATTTTAAAGTGGATCTTGCAAAGCATAAAACATTGACTGATTATATTGTGACTGACTCTGATGTGGAGAAAAGGTTTGCTGAAGATGCTGAAAAAGATGATGGTGTTCGGTTTTACATGAAATTACCTGACTGGTTTAAAATTCGTACTCCTTTAGGTTCATACAATCCTGACTGGGCGATTTTATATGAAAAAGCTGGTGAACAGCATTTATACTTTATTGTCGAGACAAAAGGCAATATTAATTTTGATGAATTACGTCCGCGTGAGTCTGAAAAAATTGCAGCTGGTAAAAAACATTTTGCAGCTCTTGATACGGGGATTACGTTTAAAAAGGCAACAGAAGAAAAAGATATCAGAGAATAAGGTTGCCACTTATGAGTATTTAAAAACTAAAGCTCTTGAATTTAAAAATTCGAGAGCTTTAGTTTTTTAATGATTATTTATTTATTTGCAAGACTTTTTAAATGTCTTGATACCTAGTTGAGCATTGTGGTACAAAACAAAAAGATAAGTCTTAAGTTTAAACCAAAACGTTCTTATCAGACTTGAGATTTAGGTGTCAAAGCCAAACATGATAGACCGATGGCCCTATTCGTCCAGAATGTCAGCTAAGGTTGATTTAATTAAGCATCTCATCAAGGAAATAAAGAAGTGAACGAATTCGGTATAAACTAAAAGACCAGACTTCGACATAACATCGGAATCTGGCCTTGGAGAAATTGATATAATGTTTTAGTAATCCTTCATCTTTTTCGTTTGTAAACATCATTTCTTTTACCTGCTTTGACGACAATGACCGTGAAAATTTTATCTTGAATATCAGCGATAATTCGATAACTTCCAACGCGATGTAGCCATAGAGTTCCCAGTTCACCTTCTAAAGCTTTTCCCCAGATACGAGGATTATCAGATCCCTCAATATGTTTATCGAGCCAATTGATAATGTGTCGCTGCACAGGTTTATCAAGGTCCCTTTGAAAATTTTTAAGGGCTTTTTGATTGAACGACCAAGTATATTTCATTATTATAGGCCCAGCTGTTTTTTAACGCATTCTCTAGATACATTTTGTCCATTAGATTCGCGGATATTTGTGACCGCATCTTGGTAATCAAGACTATCTTCCAGCTTTTCTAAAACAGCGTTACGCATGAACTCAGTTGAGGTTTGACCATCAAGATCAGCCTGTTTATGAATTAGATTTAAAATATCTTTATCGAAACGGATGGTGGTGGATTTGGTATTTTAGACCTTCTCTTATATTTGTTGCTAGTATCGTATCGAAGGTTAATTGCGTCTTCTGAAGTATAAATAAACCTATGTTTATCGTAAACTGGTTTATACAATCTTCGTTTTGAATTTCTATTTAAAATTTTATATTTTACTTGAATAGAACTTGTAACATGCCATTAATCTTAATAAAATTAACCTGTTATCAACTGCCAGAAGTTTTATTCTATTGTTGTCTTTAGAGCTAGTTGTGCACTGTGGGTAGGTATTATGGTTGTGTGGTATTAATAGTATTAGCTTTTTTAAGATGACGAATTAATAACTTAAGGTTGGAGTATAATTAATATAAAAATTAAACTGAAATTGATTTTAGTCATTAGACTAAATAGAAGGTAAAGTATGAAAACGTATAATGAAAAGTATAACGATAATGTAAAACCCAATTCGGCGGCATTGCAACATTTAAAAGCAGTCTTGCCGGAATATTTTACTAAGGATGATGAGTTTGACTTAGATAAATTGCGTGGTGAGTTAAAGCAAAATAATATTGATGAATTAAAAGATGGCTATCAACTCAATTTCATTGGTAAGGATTATGCTAGACGACAAGTTGGTGAATTGCCATCAACAGTGATTGTACCTGATGAGAAGCAAAATCAGGGTGAAGGTAAAGACAGTAAAAATTTATTTTTCACTGGTGATAATTTAGAAGTTTTACGGCATTTGCAAACAGCTTATGCTGGTAAGATTGATGTGATATATATTGATCCACCATACAACACGGGTAACGGTGATTTTGTGTATCCTGATAACTTTGAATATTCAGATGACAAGTTAAAAGAAATGTTTGGCTTAGATGATGAAGAAGTTGAGCGATTAAAATCGATTCAAGGTAAGTCTAGTCATTCAGCTTGGCTAACGTTTATGTATCCAAGATTGGCATTGGCTAAAAAATTGTTGTCAGATGATGGAGTTATTTTTATTTCGATTGATGATAATGAGCAAGCAAATTTGTCATTGCTTATGAATGAGTTGTTTGGAGAAGATAATTTAGCAGCTACTATCCATTGTCAAATGAGTACTACACAGGGAATGAAAGTTAAAGCTGCACAAATGGGTAATATTGTTAAAAATGCGGAGTATGTATTATGTTATACGAAAAATGGAAGAAGAAATATAGCTAAAGTACCAATTTATGATCATAGAGCAAAATACGACGAACACTATTCTCTGTATGCTAAAGATAATGGAGAAATTTGTCAGTTAAGTGAGGTTTATAATTTTCATTTTCCTAAAGACATGAATAATAAAAAGCCATTAACTTTGGCAGAAGCTTATGAAAAAAGTGATGATTTTGTAATGTTTGTTCGCTCTCATCTCGCAAACATTGTTCGCTCTCATCTCGCAAACATTGTTCGCTCTGATAAAGTAGGTAATTCAAAATCTAATTCTAATTTGAATACTGGATTTTGGATTGCAGAAATTCATGCAGGTAGACGATATTTACTAACTAAGGATTCTAACGGTAATATAAAGCAGCTACTAAGATTGAAAGATTCTTGGGGGATAGCGGATGATTATGAACATAGTGAAGGTCTAAGAAAAATACGTGGAAATTGGTGGAAAGGCTTTTATATTGATATGGGTAATATATCTAAGGAAGGGGGAGTTCAATTTTCTAATGGTAAAAAGCCGGTTAGACTTATATATCAATTATTAAAAATGCTTGGTAACACAAATTCTATAGTCTTAGACTTTTTTGCTGGTTCTGCAACCACTGCTGATGCTGTTATGCAGCTTAATGCTGAAGATGGCGGCCATCGTAAGTTTATTATGGTGCAACTACCTGAAAAAACTTACCACGTTAACAAAAATGGTAAAGAAGAACCAACTAAAGGTGGTAAAGCTGCCTATGATGCTGGGTTTAGATCAATTGATGAAATAAGTCGTGAACGCATTCGTCGTGCTGAAAGCAAAATTCGTGAAGATCATGGTTTAACTTTACCCGCAGATTTTGATGGAAGTTTTAAACATTACCGTGTAGTCAAACCAACTAAGCCAACGTTAGAAAGTATTGAAGACTTTGATCCTAAGACAACAGAATTGTTCACAGATATGCTGGATTCATTTTCAAGTGAAAAATTAGGCGTTCCCAGTAGCACAACCGGTGAACAAACCATTTTAACGACTTATTTACTTAAGGATGGTTATTCATTAGATGTGGAAATTCAACCAATTAAATTAGCTGATTATACAGCACGCCTAGTTGATAATCGTTTATATTTAATCCATGATGGGTGGAATAGCGCCGCAACTAAAGATTTATTGAATAAAATAGGTAATCATGAATTACATGTCACAACAGTTATCTTATTTGGGTATTCTTTTAATGTGGCAGATTTACGTGAAATAGACAATGGATTGAAGAATTTAGATCCAGCAGTTACTTTATATAAGAGGTACTAGAATGAAAATCCAATTAGAACGTTTGCCCCATCAAGTTGCTGCCGTTAAAGCAATTGATAAAGAATTTGCAGGTGTTGATGAGTATAGTCAAGACCCTGATGCCAATTATATTTATGCTAATCCGATTATTAAAGGTGCTTATAACGAACGAGATTACATTGATATTAAAATGGAAACGGGAACTGGTAAGACCTTTGTCTATACCCAAATGATGTATGAAATGCATAAGCAGGGTATTTTTAAATTTGTTATTGTTGTTCCTACACCAAGTATCAAGGAAGGTACCAAGAATTTTATTACCAGTGATTATGCAAGACAGTATTTTTCAGGTATTCCTGGCTATGAGAATGTAACTATTCAGTTAAATGAAATTAATGCAGGTGATTTTCGAGCTCGAAAATCTGGACGTAAAAATTTTCCAGCTCAATTAAGTGAATTCATTGAAGCTACTAGGCAAAATGTTAATCAAATCCAAGTATTGTTGATTAACTCCGGCATGTTGAGTAAAAATTCAGGAATGCATAAGAGCGATTATGACCAAACTTTACTTGGTGGTGAAACGAATCCGATTAAAGCCATTGCGGCAACACGTCCAGTAATTATTATTGATGAACCACATCGCTTTTCACGCGATAAGGTTACTTATAAGTCAATTGAAGAGATGAAGCCTCAATTAATTGTCCGTTATGGTGCAACTTTTCCTCAGATAACTAGTGGTAAAGGTAAAAATAAAATTATAAAGACTGATTACTATCGAGGAAAGCCGCAGTATAATCTGAATGCGATAGATAGCTTCAATCAAGGGCTAGTTAAAGGGGTTGATATTTATTATCCAGAAATAACAGAGGAACAAGCCAATAATCGTTATAAGATTAAGTCAGCAGTAGCTAAAAAATTAACTTTGACCAAGCACGGTAGTAGCAAAGAATATGAACTGGAAAAGGGACAAAGTTTATCTAGTATTGATGAAGATTTTTCTGGTGATATTATTTATAACGCAGATGGTGGGAAAACTTTTTCTAATGGCTTGGAAGCTAAACCAGGAATGGAATTAATCCCAGGAACATTCTCCGAAAGTTATCAAGATGAGATTATTGCTCAGGCAATCGATTGCCATTTTAAGGCTGAAGAAGCTAATTTTATGCGGCATGATAGTAGCTACACAGCACCAAAAGTTAAGACTTTGTCTTTGTTCTTCATTGATGATATCAGAAGCTTTCGTGGAAATGATGGCCATAAGGGCTGGCTAGCTGAACACTTTGAAAAGTTATTGACTAAGAAGTTGACTACCCTAATTAAAAAGTATGAAATGTCTATTAATGATCGTGAACGTGAATACTTGAGCTTTTTGAAGGCAACTTTACATGATTTACAGGCTGATGAACAAAGCGTGTATGCTGGCTACTTTAGTGAGGATCGTGGTAGTGGGGATGAAGCGATTCAAGCTGAAGTAGATGACATTTTAGTCAACAAAGAAAAATTACTAAGTTTTAAGGATAAAGCTGGTAATTGGATCACTAGGCGTTTTCTATTTTCTAAATGGACATTGCGTGAAGGTTGGGATAATCCCAATGTCTTTGTTATTGCAAAATTGCGAACTTCTGGCTCAGAAATTAGTAAAATTCAAGAAGTTGGTCGCGGCTTGCGCTTACCCGTTGATGAATTTGGTCATCGTTTGTCTCAAACAGAGTTTCCTAGTCGATTGTCGTTTTTAATTGGCTATGATGAAAAGGATTTTGCTCAGAAATTGGTAGGCGAAATTAATTCGCAAGCAGAGATAAAGTTAGATCATAAGAAATTGACTGATGAAATGATTAACGAAACGGTGAAATTAAGGCAAAAAGATGACCCTAGCTTTACTGAAGATGCTTTGTTAAACGATCTGGATCAACATGGGGTAATAACGCGTTCGAATGATTTTCGTGATTCTGTAGAGCTTAATGATCAAACATTATCGGGTTATGATGCTTTTCTTGAACTTTATCCTGAATTAAAGAATAAGATTAAAGTTGGAGCTGATAAAGTTCGTGATCAAAATAAGCGGACTACTCCAGTAACTGTCAAATTGAAAAAAAACAAATTGGGGCGAGTTCAAAAAAATTTGGCTTGAATTATCTAAACGTAAAATGATTATGATTGAGGACGCACCCGCGCTTAATCGGGCAGCGGAAACAGTCGCTAAATATGTTTTTAGCGATCATGATCGTAAGCACTTTGTTTTGTATAAAATGCAAATGAATAAAAGTGAGGTGGTAGTTAATAAAGAGGCTATTATTAGGGATAGTAAAACTAATCCTGATTATGATGTTAAATCACATCGAATGCCGTATGGAAAATTCTTAAAGAATTTGGCTCTTGAGACAGATTTATCTATTTCATTTTTGCATGAGCAGATGATTGCTGCAATGGCACGTTTAGATAATAATACTGATTACATCAACGAAAAGACTTTAGGTAATTTAATTAGTGAAATTACAACTAGGATTAATAATCAGGTTAAGAATAATTATAAGTATGTTTCATTAGACTTTACGGCTCCTACTTCAGTTTATGATCCAATAACTGATGAATTTGTAGATGCTGTTGCTGCCAATAGTATTGGCGTTAATTCTTCCGATAGTGTATTTGCTGATAAAAGATATTTATATGACCGTCCGCCGGTTAATTATGATAGTGTGCATCCTGAGTTAGATATTCTTAAGCAAGATTATCAGGATGTAATCGCATATGGAAAATTACCTAAAAATGCAATTAGAATTCCCCGTTATCAAGGAGGTACTACTACACCAGACTTTATTTTTAAAGTTAAGGGAGCTGACGGTGAGGTACGCTATTTGATGGTAGAAGCTAAGGCAGAAAATATGCGGATAGATGATAAAGATATTACCGAAACACAGCAAAAGTATTTTGATAAGCTTGCTGAAATTACTGAATCTAATGAAGTACACTACGTTGTTGCTACTAAAGAACAAGATGTGCATACAGCAATTGATAAGATGAGAGAGGAGAAATAAGATGCAATCATTAATGAATTTGGTTAAAGATGGAAAAGTTGAAAAGACAGGCGCTAAGCTTATGCTTTTGACGACGCACAGATAGAGTATATTATGCCGCAACGTTTAAATGCTGAATGGCGTTTGCAAGTGGTCAATGCTGATAAGGTTAAGAGACAATATGGTGGTACAATTGGCAACTTAACGATTATTAAGTACAACCAAGAAATGGGCAATAAGACGTATGACGAAAAAAGGGAGTACTACAAGGATTCGAACGTTTCTCTTACCCGAAAAGTGGCAAAAACTTATCATCATTGGAACAAGGAAGCTATTGCTGATCGTACGAAGAAGCTCACTGAAGAACTAATTACAATTTTCTCAATGCCGGACATCAAAGAAGTTGTTGAAATTGATATTACCGGTGAGTATCCAATTGATCAAACAGTCGATGTAACTGGTAAAAAGCCTGTGCAGATTACCATTAGTGGAAATGAGTACTCGGTGAAAAATTGGCGCCAGATGTTAGTAACTTTTTTGAACGATATTTGGAATAAAGATAGTTTGAATTTCGATCGCATTCAGGAAAATAATCAAATTAGTAGTATGTTATTTAAGTCTAATAGAAATCCGGAAAAATTGGAAAATGGAGCAGAAATTGAAACTAACTTTTCGGCTGCAGTCATTTTAGCGATTATTACTAAAATTTATGAAATTTGTGATATTGCAGATCAGGTTTCTTATACGATTAAGTAGAAGAATATGAGTGTAGTTAGATGATCACAGATTTTATGATGTAATAGCCACTTTACGAAAAACTTAACAACAAATCACCAATTTTTTGTTTGCTAAAGTTAGCCAGTTTAGCTGAGTTAAAAAGCGTTGTGTCCTACGATCCTTTACTGAAGTGATACTTTATGAAAAAAGAGGGACAGAGATGATCAGTTAGATTGCTCACAAGAAAGGGGTTCAATGCTAATGCAACAAATACAAGGTTATCAAGATAATTTGACGCGCTTGTGTGCATTTTACCAGAGTGATTTTTATCAATATTTACAGCAAAATGATCCATTATTTATTGAAGACATTGTCGGAACGCTTTGTGTTGATGGTGATAAGTCTGATCTATCGGCTTTATCAAGCTTTAGGTGAGAAGTTTAACCTCCCGGTTCGTAAATATTATTTACTTGATGAAGTTGATGGCTTAAAAAATAAGTTAGGCGCTGATGCGGTATGTGGCTGGAAGCAACTTTGAAATTACAATTCGAACTTTAAAATTTTGATGACTAATTATGAGGTGATTCGGGGCAATTTGAACTGGCATTTTGTTTGGCCTCGTCATAAAAATTCAACAATTAATACGTTATGGTATTCGAAATATAAAGATCGGATTGATTATTTTTTGTTTGATCTTAAGTGTTATTTTGCTGGACAAAAAACACCGATGGAGTCTGCTTATATCACTGGGACGACGCCGATATGGTTAAGTCAGTTTCCAGATTTTGTTAATCGAATGCAATTACAATTTTTTGTGAATGCAGATTATGAAGTACTTGATATTGCCTCCGGAAAGACACAAATTGTTGACCATTTGGCAAATTCAGAAGAAATTAAAGCATCTTTAAAAGAGTATGTATCACAATTATTAACATCACAGCTTCTATAATTAATCCAAATAACATTCAATTTAAAAATATTAGGACGTTACTTAATTAAAAGTAGCGTCTTTTTTGTGCTCAATCTAAGTAGTTGACAATTTTTCGCTTTAGTTTACAATGTAATCTGTACTTACAAAGTAAACTAAAAGGAGAACCAAAATGGATGTTTTACAGGTAACTGACTTATCTAAAACTTACAAAACTGGTAAAAAAGCATTAACTGATTTAAGTTTTGACGTTAAAAAGGGTGAGATTTTAGGCTTTCTTGGGCCTAATGGGGCAGGAAAGAGTACGACGATCAGTATTATTGCTACTTTGCTTAAAGCCGATTCAGGTACGATTAAATATTTTGACGATAGTCATCTTAGCGGCAAACAAATTAAATGCAAGCTAGGAGTGGTCCCGCAGGACATTGCAATTTATGAAGATTTATCTGCTTATAAAAATGTAAAATTTTTTGCAGCTTTATATGGAGTTAAACGAAATTTGATTGATCAGAAAGTAAGAAACGCATTAACAAAAGTGGGTTTACTCGAACGTAAGGATGATCTACCAAGCAGTTTTTCGGGTGGGATGAAGCGACGCTTAAACATTGCTTGTGCTATTGCTCATGAGCCAGATTTGATTATTTTTGATGAGCCGACGGTGGGAATTGATCCGCAATCACGCAATCATATTTTGACGTCTATTAAAGGAATGCGCGATCAGGGTGCGACAATTATTTATACGACGCATTATATGGAAGAAGTAGAGCAAATTTGTGATCGCATCATTATTATGGATGGCGGCAAAATTTTGCTTAATGACACTTTGCATAATATTTTACGAGATTATACTGGACCTAAAACTGGTAAACATAACTTAGAAGATGTTTTTTTGTCACTGACTGGTAAAAGTCTGCGCGACTAAAAAGGAGAAATGGAATGTTAACGATCATGAAGCAAGATTTACGAACCTTGCTAAAGAATAAGCCAATTATGTCTTATTTAATTGTGTATCCACCACTGCTAATCATCCTAATGGGTTTTGTCTGCAGTGGAATGTTTAGCGGCGACATATTGACTTCTTACGATTATTATGGTGTCACAATGATAATTTACCTATCTTTAGCGACAACAATTATTTTGCCGGAAATGTTGTTTGGCAGTCATGTTAAATTAGCGAATCAGCGTATTATTTATACGCCAATTGCCCGCAGTAAAGTTTACTTGGCTAAATTGTTAGTAGCGATTAGTTTGTCTTATTTAATTTTGGCAATTTACTTAATTTTGTTTAACGCTACCGGACTAGTTAATTTTGGTGGGAAGCAGATTAGCTACGTTTTGCTGCTGGACTTAGTTCTTGTTACTTTTTCGATTACTTTAGGTGGCGCATTTTGCGTCTTAATTAAAAGCGAAGATTTAGCAACTAAACTATTGAATATCTTGATTAATGTCTTTGCTGTTCTCTCAGGATTATTTTTTCCGATGACGATTTTTGGAAAAAAGGCAGCACAAATTTCTAACTTGTCTCCTGTTTCTAAAGTTACCAATAGTTTTTTTGGAGTGATCTACGATCATAATTTGGGTCAGGTAACTAGTACAATCGCCATTTTGTTAGCTTGTTCGATAGTCTTTTTACTGATTATTCATCTATTGTATAGACCAGAAAAGTTTAAGGAGTAGCAAATGTTAATTTTAAAAAATAATTTTTCAAGCTTTTGGCATAAGAAAAGCTATGTCATCCTAACGCTGCTTGTTTTGCTTGTCATGACGATTGCATCTGCATATTTTGTGACGATGAAAACGCCAAAAGCCGAAATCGGCGTTCGTCCAAGTGCCACAGAATTATTGAGGGGAAACTTGAATTCCAAAAAAATGACATTTAAAAAGGTGGTTAAAGATGATCATTATTATCAGAACTTACTGACAGGGAAGTATGATGCTTATATTACGAAAAATAATGATCAATATCATGTCACAACGATTCGCAAGACGGACTTGAGTAGGCAGCTGACTGCATCTTTGAACCATAAGAAATTTTCTGGAAGTGTAAAAACGTCTAAGCAGACATTTAAAATTTTATTTAGTGTTTTGACACTAAGCATGATGATGTTGGCAATCATTTTGACGAAATTTTATTTTGATGATCGAAATGGGCTAGATAAGCGAATTTTTCTGAGTGGAACGGGGACGGGCTCATATATTATCCAAAATCTCTTATTTAACTTTTTAGTTTTATTAATTATTGGAAGCTTAAGTGTCGCAATTGTTTTGCCGTTATTTAATATCAAGTTGTCACCTGCATTGTTTGGCGGAGTGGTACTGAGTTCACTTGTTTCTGCGTCATTTGGCTTAATGCTGGCAACTTTGACGGCTAATAATGAAGGAACACTGGGGATTGGAACCATGTTGATTGCACTGACAACATTGCTTTCCGGCGCCTTTTTTCCAGTCAAAAAAGGCTCAATTCAAGCAGTGATTCAATATTGGCTGCCCCAGCATTATTTGGCTCAGTTTGGTAAATATTTGGATGGAAGCAAAGATATTTCATTAGGAATCGTAATGATCTTATGCTATACAATTGCGTTTACAGTCATTGCAGTAGCGGCACAGAAAAAGAGGATGACAAATTAAAATGACAAGAACAAAAAACTTATTGGTTAGCGGCGATTATTGTTCTCTTATGTTCGCAAATTAGATTGCAAGAGTAAGATTTTATTTTGCTAACGGCGCATATTTACGGTATATTTTTTTCATTGGATTCAATAAATGATGAAAGGAATTATGAAAGTGATTTCAAGACCAACTAAAGAAACGTTAAGCAATTCGTATATTTTACAAGTGGCATTGGATTTGATTGATCAAGTGGGGTTAGAAAAATTCACAATGCGTAAACTGGGTACTGAGTTAGGTGTGTCAGCAATGGCAGTTTATCGCTATTTTCCGAATCAAAAAGTTCTGTTTGATAATTTAGTTGAAGGAATTTGGCAAGAAGTTTTGAGTTTTAAGCTAGATGAAAAATTGGCCTGGCAGAAGCAGTTGACCAACTTGTTGTTACATTTGCGTCAGGTTTTAGCACAACATCCAAATGTTTTGCCCTTAATTTCAACAAGACCGATTGTGACTGATAAAGAATTTGTTTTGGTTGATAAAATCTTGACTAATTTTGTTAAGGTTGGTCTTGAAATCCAGCCTACAACGGTTTTCTTAATTAATTCGTTGATATTTTATACCATTGGGTTTGTGTGGGGGGAAGATATTGATGATAAAAATTCGAATCTTGACCTTGCGGCACCTGATTATTTTCAATCTAAATCTGTTGTATTGCAAAAATTTATGCAACCATTTCAAGAATCCACAACTCAATTTAGTTTTGATGAACAATTTTTAATGGGTATCAAGGCTATTCTAGCTGGTTGGCAGTGAAAAATATTATTGTGAGTTTAATTATGAAGTGCAAGATATTGTCAGTGGGAAGATAAAAGTATTTTTGAAAAAGTACGTATCACACTTATCGACATTAAAAAATGCGTAACAAAAAAGACCAAACTTGTCTATTGTGGACATTTTGGTCTTTTTGAATAATCTGTAAACTGATTTACAACAAATTTTGATAAATATCGGCAACATCCTTTTCGCTCAAAGTGATTGGTGAATTAACCATCAAACGTTGCTGATTTTCCATAACTGATTGCGCAAAGTCTTGGCAAGTTTGCTCGGTCATGCCGATTTGGCTCAAACTTTGATTAGGCAAAATATGATCAATGAGTTTTTCTAATTCATCTAGTGCTTGTTGCGGCGCAACGGGTAAAACGGTGGCCAAGATATTTTCTAAATCGGTTAAATCAGCACCTAAGGCTTGATACTTTTTGAAAGTACCGCTGAAGACTAAATAATTGGATTGGCCGTGGGCAATATGATAAGTGGCGCCAATCGGGTAAGCTAAGGCATGGACGGGACCGCAGCCAGCATTACCAAAAGCGACGCCCGCCATGGTACTAGCCTCCAAAAAATCTAACAACAATTGACCTTTGGGTGTATGACCAACTTGTTGATGAACGATAATTTGGTTATAACCTTGGATAATGGTTTTCATAGCTTGCACAGAAAAAATTTTGCTGAAGCTTGTTGCTTTAGGTGATAAGAATGATTCAATTGCGTGCACCAAAGCGTCGATTGAACTGGTGGCAAAGACTTTATAAGGCATTGTGGTAGCTAATTGGGGTACCAAATAAACTTGGTCCGCGTACATTTGTGGATAAGCCAAACCAACTTTGGTTTGTTTGGCTAAGAAGTTGAAGACAGCAACATTCGTGACTTCACTCCCCGTTCCCGTAGTCGTAGGGACAATCACTAATTGCCGTTTCTTGGGTAATTGAGCGCCTTGTTCAGCAATTTTTTGCATATTAACGCCAGATCCATAAACTAACAATTTAGCGTTATCAATCACGGAACCGCCACCGATTGCCAAAATGCGGTCGTAATCTTTTTGATTGACTTGTGCCAGTAATTGATCGGCTGCTTGGTCAGTTGGTTCGCCTTGAATATAATTTTCCAAATAAATCACATCTAGCGGTAAATTATCTAAATCTAAATGCGGTTCGATGATATATTTATTTGTTAACAATAAATCATGGGTGCCAACGTTCAACTCTTTAAATAAAGTCGGTAAATCGGCCACACTCGTAATGGTGGGACGGATACTAAATTCGTTCATAGGGAAAAACCTGCTTTCTGTAATTATAATGAAATCGTGACTTTACCTAGTTTGTTGATTAATTTCATATTTTCGGAATAATCAACCGGGCAAATAATGACGTTCACTTGTTGATTGGTGAGACTCGTTTTCAAAGTTTGAACTAAATCAGCACGACTTTGAACCATATGAGCGTTAGCACCAAATGATTTGGCATAACTAATCAAATCAGGATTGTGAAAATCAACTTCAGAATGATGCTCCATTTCCATATCCATCTTCCATTTAATCAAACCGTAAGCTTGATCGACCCACACCAGATTGGTCATCGGCACATGATAACGAACGGCGGTTTCTAATTCTTGGGAATTCATCATGAAACTACCATCGCCCATCACTGCCAAAATATTTTTATCAGGACATGCCAACTTGGCACCGATAGCTCCGGGTAAAGTCCAAGACATTGTGGATAAGCCGTTATCAATCAATGCCGAATTGGGCGTATACGTCTGATATAAGCGTGCCATCCACATTTTCAATGCACCCGTATCCACCAAAACAATTCCTTGATCATCGACGGCTTCGCGTGTGGCCGTGACAATTTGTTGGGGGGTTAATGGAACTTGACTTTCTTGTTGGCCCGTGGTTAATTCAGCTTGCACAGCGTCTTTGATTGCTGGTTTGAGGTCTTGAGCTTGAAAATCAGATAACTGTTCTTGTAATAGCGGCACCGTTGCTTGCAAATTACCAATTAAGTTTTGACTCACAGTATAATGAGCATCTGTGTCTTCTTGAAAATCATTGAGGTGGATAATTTGTTTATCACCATCGGGATTGATTCGATTCGGGTCAAACTCAGATAACTCATAACCAATGGTCAAAATAACATCAGCTTGATCGTATGCAAAGTTTTCATAATCATGCCGCATAAAACCGATCACCCCTAAAGATGATGGTAAGCGATCATCAATGGCGCCTTTACCCATGAAGGTCGTTGCTGCCGGCAAATTGGTTTGTTTGATGAAGTTATTAACTTCTTCGCTAGCGTGATCGCGGATCACACCCATACCGATTAATGCGATAGGATGCTGAGCCTTTTTAATAATTTGCGCTGCGCGTTGTAAATCAGGTGTTTGGGGCACGGTCAAGTTAGCCGGTGTGGAAGCTGTTTTAGCAATGGCAGGGACAGCTGGCATTGGTTCAATATCTTGCGGAATGCCTAAATAAACGGGACCGGGACGCCCATTAACGGCTTGATTGAACGCTTTATTGACAATTTCGGGTGTTGCGTTAGCTGCATAAACATTTTCGGACCACTTGGTTACCGGTTGAAACATCGCGCGTAAATCAATGACTTGATGGGATTCTTTATAAATTCGGTTCAAGCCGCCTTGCGCGGTAATAGCGATCAGTGGTGTGGAATTAGTTTTAGCATCAGCTACTCCTAAAAGCAAATTAATTGCTCCCGGTCCTAAAGTGGCGGTGGCAACACCAGGTTGGCCGGTCAAGCGACCGTATACGTCAGCCATGAATGAAGCACCTTGTTCGTGACGAACTAAAATGAATTGAATTTTGTCTGAGTCGTGAATGGCGTCCACGATGCGAATATTTTCTTCACCGGGAATACCAAAAACATATTTCACACCCCGATCTTCTAAAATCTGAACAATTTGTTGAGCAATATTCATAAGTCTTACTCTCCTTTATTAAATTTAGATGCCTAAGAAAACAATGATGAAACCTAAGGTGAAAACTGACAAAACAGTACTTAAGAACAAAGTTGAAGCCATTTCACGTTCGGCGAGTTGATATTGATTGGCAAAAATCGTGCAAATGGCGGCGGTTGGAATGCCTAAGGAGACCAACGATTCGCGTAAAGTTTGTGGTGCCACGTGACAAACTTTCATAAGAGCGTACATCACTAGTGGAATGATGATAATTTTGGTTAGAGTATTGGCCCAGACGGGGAGTGACAATTTGGGCTTCTTTTCAAAGAGGACGATTCCTGAAGAAAAGAGTGCTAAGCCGCCAGTTGCTTGACCCAACACGGAGAAACAACGTTCCCAGTCAGGGGAAATAGTTAGGCCACAGATAACCAAGATAAAGGCTAAAATGGGTGCCCAAACCACCGGTTTTTTGAACGCATTTTTTAAATTGGTACCAAGGCTAATTTTTTGTTTGGATTGACTGGATAATAAAATAACCGTCAACGGGACTTGAATAATATTCATGACTAAGCCACCGATTGAGACTAATAAAGCACTTTTTGCTGGAAAAAGGGCTCCCAGAACAGTTGGTCCGACGAAAGGAATCGCGGGTCCTGTAATTGCTAAAGTCCTCAAAGCAGCAATGGAAAGTTTGTTTTTGAATAAGTAAAGTAAAACTAATAGAACAATTACATATCCGCCAACCATACCAATGAAAATCCATAAAGCAACTTGAATATTTTTTAACAAAATTTGACCATTAGTTGCAATAATTCCGCCGAATAAACTCAACGGTAAGGTATAATTCATGACTAATTTATTAATTTCGGCGGCGCTGTCACCATTAAAATCTTGCCGAAAGCCTGCAAAATAGCCAAGCATTAAAGTGACAACTACTGGCAGTAATGCGCTGATTAACGTAGAAATCACTTGGGTCATCTCCTTTGTATTGAAAAGTTAAGTAGTGAACGTTCACAAAGCAACCATAATACTATGTGAATAGTTTGTCAATTACATTTTAGGAATTTGTTCACATAAATTAGTGAATAAATATTCAAAAAAAGTGACGCAAATTTGATGACACGGGCGTTAGCAGCTAAAATCGTAAAAGAAGAATTAAAAATCTGTTAAACTAATTGAAAAGGTAGGTAATGATGATGACGGATAATTTTTATCCAGGGGATTTAGCCCAATATTTTTCGGTAATTCACCGTGCGTTTTTACACGAGACGCATGCGTCCTATCAAAAATTACATTTGAATGCGACCAGCGCTTATATTTTGGTCTTGTTATGTAAAACAGGTCCGCAAAATCAGAATTTTATTGCGAAAACTTTATTAATTAGTAAGGGACAAATCACGCGGGAAATCCGGCATTTGAAAGCAATGTCCTATGTGACACAACAAGTGTCAGATCAAAATCACGCGCACAATATTATTTCGTTGACGCCACAAGGGTGCCAAATTTTATCCCAAGTGGAATTGATTCGGAATCAGTGGTGGCAAGATCGGCTTGATTTTAATCAAGTTAATGATGATTCGTTATTTGAACCGACGTTAAGGAAAATTGCGCAAGAATTAATTCAGCGATCTAAAAAAGAAAGTTGAAGTTGTGTAAAGACTTTCAACTTTTTCAATAAGATAAGTAGACGAAAGAGAAAATGATGACACAATTAACAGTTTATACACAAAAATTACCTCCAGCAATCAAACGTTCGCAAATTTTGCAATGGTTGAGTATTCAAGAGGATCTTTTCTTGTGGGAAAATGCCGCACAGACGCAACAATTACTCACCGCCGGTCAAGTTTTGCAAGTTGAACCAGGAACAATTGCTTCATTTGCAGTAGCGCAAGATTTGTTACGACAAGCGCAAGCAAGTTTCCAATTAACTGCATCTAGCACTTGGCAAGATGTGAAATTAGTAGGGAGCTTTTTGTTTGACTCCGAAGATGCGCGTAATGGGCAATGGGGGACTTTTCAACAGGGAATTGCGTATATTCCGCAAGTTAGTTTTGTTGAAACGGAAGATCAATGGCAAGTCACGTTGATCGCTGCAGATGATAGCGCTCTTGAGCCAATGATGGCGCAAATTCTGCAATTAGCAGAGTTGCAGCCACAAACGTTAGAATTAGGTAATTATCAAGAACAAAAAACTGCGCAATGGCAAGATAGCGTGGCTCAAACAGTGGCTGCCATTCAACAACAACACTTTCAAAAAGTTGTGTTGGCACGTACAGCAATGGCACAGCAGACAGCACAGGTTAACTGGGTGGCCGTTTGGCTGCATTTGAGTTTGACGCAACCTGGCTACCATATTTTGTTGCAGACACGAGATGTCCAATTTATCAGTATCACACCGGAACGCTTGGCCAAATTTTTACCAAATTTGGTGCAAACGGGAGCAGTCGCGGGGACAACGGCAAATGATTTGGACGCTGTAAAAGCCAAACAACTAGCCAAACAATTACTGCAAGACGTTAAAAATCGCCAAGAGCATGATATAGTAGTTCAAGGCATTAAAAGCGTGTTGCAGCAGGCCAACTTACAAGTGCAAGCCCCCAGTCAACCGCAAATTTTAGCGACTGCTAATTTGCAGCATTTGTGGACACCCATCACGGGAAGAGGATTAGTTCGACCATTAACAATTATCGAACGTTTACATCCCACACCGGCATTGGGTGGCTTCCCACAGGCCCAAGCCGTTGCTTGGATTCGAAAAGTAGAAACGCAAGCGCGCGGTTTGTTTGGTGCTCCCATTGGCTATTTGTCAGCGCAACAAACGGGTGAATTTGCAGTGGGGATTCGTAGTGCACTTGTGCAGCAGCAACAATTAAGTTTTTTTGCGGGTGCCGGTATCGTAGCTGATTCTGATCCTGTAACTGAATTTAGGGAAACTGGCGCAAAACTCCAATCGTTATATCAAGCTTTAACGCACTAATTTTTAATAATAAGGAAGTAATGTTCATGACTTTAGGTCAGTCCTATTTAACACAACAATTAACCCCTTTATTGGCAACTTTATTACAAACAGGCATCAAAGATGTGGTTTTGTCACCGGGTTCAAGATCGACGCCAGTGGCTATTTTATTGGGAAAATTAGCAGATCAGCAGCAACTCAATTTGCACATAGATGTTGATGAACGTTCCGCGGCGTTTATGGGTTTAGGAATAGCCAAAACAAGTCAGCACGCTGTGTTGTTAGTTTGTACATCGGGCACGGCAGCGGCTAATTATTATCCCGCTATTTGTGAAGCTTATGCCAGCAATATTCCCTTAATCGTTTTGACCACTGATCGACCGCAAGAATTGCAGCAAGTGGGCGCTCCGCAAACTTTAACGCAGGCTAATTTTTATGGACAGCAAGTGAAAGCTTCATATCAGTTGCCGACACCGCGTCCTGATTTACCAGTAGCGACCCAAAAATATTTTGGTTATATCGCGCAAAAAGCGGTACACACGGCGCTGCAAAGTCCCAAGGGTCCTGTACAGCTCAATTTGCCGTTGCGCAAGCCTTTATTGCCAGCTACAGATGGTGATTTGACGCTGAAATCCATGGTAGTAGCCCAACAATGGGAAGGTCAAAGAGCAGATCAAACATTGTTAACCAAGTTAGAAACGTTGCTTTCTGGTAAAAAAGGTTTGATTATTGCTGGACCCAATGCCAAAAATGCGCAAGTTATTCAACAATTTGCGCAAAAGATGAACTGGCCATTATTAGCGGATCCATTGAGTTCGTTGCGTGGTTATCCCAGTGTTTTGACGACGGAAGATTGGCTCTTTCAAATGGCCGATCTGTGGGAGCAACAATTACAACCTGAGGTGATTTTGCGGCTGGGAGCAACTCCGGTTTCGGCGGCGTTGAGTCAATGGTTAGCACAAACTACAATTCCTATCGTTTATTTAGATGCCGACCGGGCGCAGTTAGATCATACCTTGAATACAAGGGTTGCAGTGGCGTTGACACCAGCACAGGTTTTGCCTTATTTGTCTGTGGGAGCGGCAGATGTGAAGTGGCTGCAGCACTGGTCAAAATTAGATCAAGCGCTCAAGCAAGTTTTAGAGCAAGTCGTGGAGCTATCAGCCACACTTACCGAACCGCAAGTGGCATGGACTTTAGGTCAGAATTTACCGAGCGATGCGGCTTTATTTGTCAGCAATTCGATGCCAATTCGGGAAGTTGATGATTATTTTCACCCAAAAACGCCGCAATTAGTGTTAGCAAATCGTGGTGCTAACGGAATTGATGGGATTAATTCGACAGCGTTAGGGATGGCTAGCCAACGCAGTCAAAATTCTTATTTGTATGTTGGCGATTTAGCTTTTTTCCATGATTTGACGGGCTTGATGTTAGCACGCCAAGAACAGTTACAGTTAACAATTATTGTGCAAAATAACCAAGGTGGTGGCATTTTTTCATTTTTGCCACAAGCCCAAGAACCGACGCAATTTGAAAAAGTATTCGGCACACCCCTGCATTATAAAGTGCAAGATGTAGCGCAATTATTTGGTGGGCAATATTATTTGGCGCAAGATCAAGTTCAATTGGCGCAATTATTGCGACAAGAACATTCTGGTTTGACTTTAATTGAAGTGGCCACCCAGCGGTCAACATTAACGCAGATTGATGCACAAATTAAGCAAGCGGTGACGCAATTTTTGGAGAAAATGATACATGCAAGTTAAGATTGGAAAACACACCTTTTTTGTACAAAAAAGTGGTCAGGGCCAACCGCATTGGGTCTTTTGGCATGGTTTTATGGGCAGTGGGCACGATTTTGCCCAAATTAGTGAAAAACTGCCAGGCACATGTTGGACTGTCGATTTATTAGGACATGGTCAGACCAATAAAGTGGCTTCTGCAGCCCCGTATCAAATGGCACAGCAAATAGCACAGTTAGCAGCATTGTTGCAAACACTAGTCGGAACACAAGCCATTAATTTAGTTGGTTATTCAATGGGCGGACGCTTAGCTTTGGGTTATGCCTTGATGTATCCAGAGCACATCGAAAATTTAATTTTGGAAAGTAGTACCGCTGGGTTGAAAACACCACAGCAACGCCAACAGCGACAGCAACATGATGCTTTATTGGCACAAAAATTGCGGACTGAACCGTTAGTTCAATTCGTGGATGCTTGGGAACAATTACCGTTGTTCGAATCACAAAAACAGTTACCTACACAGTTGCAAGTTCGAATTCGACAGCAACGTTTAGCTCAAGATCCGTTAGCGTTAGCCGCAAGTTTAGAGGGAATGGGCACGGGCACGATGCCGAATTTTTGGCCACGTCTGCAAAATTTGCGAGTACCAGTTACTTTAATTGCTGGACAAAAAGATGTGAAATTTCAACGTTTAACAGCTCAAATGGCGCACCAATTGCCGATTGTTCAACGCTTAGTCGTGGCCAACGCTGGGCACAATGTTCATTTAGAGCAGCCGCAGATTTATCAGATGATTTTGGAGCGGTTAGTCCATGCAAATTAAGAAACTAAAATTATTGCCGATCAATTTATCCTTAAAACAACCTTTTGCTTCGGCACATGAAACGATGCGTCAACGGCCAGTGACTTTAGTAGCACTGGGTGATGAACTGGGCAATTGGGGTTATGGAGAAATTGAAGCTTTTGCGACACCATTTTACACGGCCGAAACGCAAGTAACTTCCTGTTACATTTTACAAAATTTTTTGTGGCCCTTAATTAAAGAACAAGAATATTCTGACCCGCGTCAGCTTTGGCAAATGATGCAAGCAGTCAAAGCTAATCATTTTGCTAAAGCTGCTATTGATATGGCGGTGTGGGATTTGACGGCAAAAAGGTTGCATCAGAGTTTGGCAGCTTTATTAGCCGAAGTTAGTGGGATTACTGGACGCCAGCAAGTTCCGGTGGGGGTTAGTGTGGGGCTGCACGATTTACCTCAAACAGTACAAGCGGTTCGAAAAGCGCAAATTGCCGGTTATTCGCGGATTAAAATAAAAGTGAATGGCAATCAAGATTTGCAGCGGATTGCGCAATTACGCCAGCAGTTGCCTGATTTTAATTTGACTTTAGATGCAAATGGTAGTTTGACGATGACACCAACGTTAGCCCCAGAAATTGACCGTTTGCATTTAACTTTCATTGAAGATCCATTTTCACCGGTAGCTTGGGGCCAAAGTTGGCAATTACAATCCGAAATGCAAACGCCCTTGTGCTTTGATGAACCGATTGTGGATGTAAAAATGGCCTTAGATGCGATGCAATTAGAGCAATGTCAAATTGTCAGTGTCAAATTGGCAGTCTTAGGTGGTCTAACCCCCGTGTTACAGTTACTTCAAGCGCAACAACAGCAGCATTTTTTGATGTGGTGTGGCGGTATGTTAGAAGGTGGCATCGGTCGAGCTGCTAATTTGGCCTTAGCTAGTTTGTCTAATTTTAATTTCCCGGGTGATTTATCGGCCAATGCCCGTTATTATGATCAGGATTATACGGAAAGCCTAACTTTTGCACACGGCCAATTATTGGTGCCGGATGCATGGGGGTTAGGTGTTGAGTTATTACCAAAGTATCAAACTTTACTAGCACAACAACCAATTTTAGATTAATAGGAGAATTTATGAAACGAGCACAAACCATTGACTTGAAATGGTTGCTATTGGGAACTTTAGTAACGAGTATTGCGATGAGCTTTATTTGGCCATTGAATACGATTTATATGCACGAAACGCTTCATCAAAGTTTAGTAACGGCGGCCATTGTGTTATGTATTAATCAAATTGCGACAATGTTGGGTAATCTGGTTGGTGGTCGCTTATTTGACCATTGGGATCCGTATTATACGATGTTGTTAGGCGTTAGTATGAGCGTTGTAGCCTTAGGCGGGTTGATTTTGTGGCATGGTTGGCCTAGTTACGCTGTTTTAATTACTTTGGCCGGTTTTGCGAATGGGATTAGTGCTACTTGTGAGAATTCATTCGCGACACATGTGACGAAGCGGCCAGCCAGTTATGTCTTTAACGCTACTTATTTTATGTTAAATTTGGGCATTGTGATTGGCACGGCGGTGGTCGGCTATATTTTGCCATTGGGAATTCAGGTGGTGTTTGCTGTCGCGGTGTTGACGCAAATTGTCTTTTTATTTGTGGTTTATCGTTTTTATCGAATTCAGATTTCGACTGCTAAAAATCAAAACGCAAAAGCTTCAACACGTCCGCGGGGTTATGAATTAAAGATCTTGGGTGCTTTAATTGCCGTATTATGTGCTTGGCTGGTTTATACACAATGGCAAAGTAATCTGTCAACTTTTATGGTGAGTCAAGGCTATCAGGTCAAAGATTATAGTTTACTTTGGACCTTTAACGCAATTGTGATTGTCATTTACCAGCCGTTTATAACGCATTTTGATCACTTTTTGATGACGCATTTGCGAGCGCGGTTAAACGTTGGTTTGATACTCTTTATTGGTTCGTTTGTCTTTTTGTTGGGCAATCGTCAATATATTGGTTATTTTGTTGCGATGGGAATTTTGACCTTGGGCGAAATTCTGTTGTATCCCGGCATCTCTAGTTGGGTGGCGGCCAAAACTCCGCCGCAAATGAGTGGTTATTTTCAAAGCCAAGTTCAGATGTTTACAGCAGCTGGGAAAGCACTCGGACCGATTTTTGGTGCAGTAGTAATTAGTCAATTAAATTATCATTGGCTGTTTGCTTTGTGTATTGTAGTGCTTATTGTAGCTTTTGGATGTTTTAACGTAATTTCTAATCATTGGCGCAAAAATAAATAAGACCTACAAGTTTTCTTTTGGAAAATTTGCAGGTCTTTTTTGTAAATTATCAATTAATTGAGGTAATTAATATCCTCATCTGGTTGGACTTTGAACAAACGATAATCCGTTTCTTGCATCAATTCTGGTGTTAAACGCACGCAATTGATACGTTGATTAACATAAGTTGAATAGTAGTAACTGCGCGATTCTGCACAAATGTAAGCACTGTAACAAGTGTAATCAAACGTTTTATCAGGTGTCACCACGATGCCGCGAGGAATGCTGACAGGTTCTAAAACGTGATGAGCTAAAGTTACACCAGCGTTCTCGTCTTCGGCAGGCTCCACATTGTTTTTCATGAAAGCAGTCCGCACAAAACGACTAACCGGGGTGTAATCACCGGGCAAACCGAAAGTACCCGATCCTTGGCTAAAAGGCTTCAAAGTCTTACCGAGAAACTCCACATCATCATGTTGCTTGGGAGTTACGGCGAGATAATTGCGCAAATTCGTTTCGTGCCAATGATAATCAGGACTGTTAGTCATCACACCCACCGAATTATCAATAATGTGCATACCGTCCGCTTGAGGTTCGACAATTAAACTAGCGCCAGTACTGTCAGAAAAAATATAATGCAGTGGTGAAACAGCATTTAATGTAGGATTGGCATCATTAACAATCGTAATTTGTTCCTGAAACAATTTTTTGACGTCTGCCAAAGTCGTTGCTTCACCCAGCACAACAGAAATAACTTTGTCTGGCGAAACTGCCCAAGTATGATCTGTTGCGGCATCTTGATAGCTACAATAGCCAGGAAAATAAAGCGTTGCCCCCATTAAGCCTTCATCGTTCACACCATCAAACGTAATTGGCACGTCATTTTGCAGATCGCCCATTCCTAAAAAGGCGTGCTTAGTGGTGACCGTTTGGGGATCGCTGTACGCTGCGGCGAAAGTCTTATTCTTGGGGACAAACACTACTTGTTGGGCCATCTCCATCATGAAATCCATTGTTCGTGATAAAAAATGCTTTTGATCTTTAGTGGTCATGGTAAAACTGCTACAACCGATCATAAAATCACTCCATTCAAAGTTTTAATTGATTGTTCAAATTATAGGCGTGCTACTTTGTGAATGCAATTAGCAATTATGTTAAAGTCAACTTTGATTATGAAAGATGCACAAAACAATAATCTGTGTTTTCATGACAATGAAAAAAGGTCAGTGCGCTAACACTAACCCTTGAGTAAAGTTGCTAAGACAACAGCTATTCGAATTTAAATTTCTTTCAAAACAGCTATCAGCCCGGCAAGGCTAAGACAGCAGCTGTTTTTAATTTTTGCTTTACTGATTATATATTTTAGCATAAAAAGCCTATTTAATAGGCTTTTTATTTTGCATTTTTTAATAAGCATAGCCGATTTAGGTTATAAGATCTTGTATATTTTTGGAGTAATTTACCACGAAATAATCATAAAGAGGACTTTTTACGGAACGTTATGTCAAAAAGTTAAATTCGATTGAAAATAAAAGCGATTTCAATATATAATTGCGGTGTTCATTGGACGAGAATCAATCCTGACGGCCGAAAGGAAAGATTATGATTATCAATAAATTATTGGAAAATGTTACATTGACAGGTCAAGAACAAGCAGTCCTGCAATTTATCCACAACAATCCTCAAAGAGTGCTGGGAATGACAGTAAAGGAATTGGCCAAAGCCAGTTTTGTCAGTCCTTCAACTATTGTCCGACTATGTCAAAAAGCTGGCGTCAGTGGTTACACGGAATTTAAATATAAGTTGGCGATGGAATTACCTACCATGTTGGAACTGGACCAGGATTTGAATATTCAACCATTTCGAGGAGATGAAACACCAAGAACGATTTTAAATCATGTAGAAAATTTTCATCGACAATCCTTGAATTATACGAAGCAATTATTTAATCCGGAAACCTTGGAGCGTGTGGCACGATTAATTAATGAGGCACAACGTGTTGAAATCTATGGTGATGGCTTGAATTACCCTTTGGCACAAATATTTTGTTTAAATTTTCAAGAAATTGGTGTTGATGCTCAAGCTTACGACGCCTTGAACTTAATGCATGCCAAGACTTTTGCGCACCAATCAAATCAACCACTGGCGTTTATTTTGACGCATACAGGTAATAATGTGCATATGTATCATATTGGTGAGCAACTAGCACAAGAAAATTATAAATTGGTAGTAGTTTGTGATTCTGTCAAACGTGATATCTGTCGTTTATGTGATGAAACAATTGTGATTATGACAACTAAAAATACTATTAAATTAAGTAATATTGTGTATGTTTCTTCACTCCAATATTTATTTGATGTCTTGATGTCATTAAAAATGGTGGACAATTACCAACAAATTATGAAAATTTCTCAAACTGTTGATCAAGAAAAGAGTGATTAGAAAATGTTAGATAAAAATTTTTTATGGGGTGGTGCGGTTGCCGCTAATCAATATGAAGGTGCTTGGAATGTTGATGGCAAAGGTATCAGTGTGGCTGATGTGATGACTAAAGGCAGTGTCAATCAACCACGTCAAATTACGGATGATGTGCTGCATCATCAAGAATATCCGAATCATTTGGGAATTGATTTTTATCATCATTATCAAGAAGAAATTAAATTGATGGCTGAAATGGGCTTCAAATGTTTTCGCTTAAGTATTGCCTGGTCGCGGATTTTTCCGCATGGTGATGAGGATAAACCTAATGAAGCAGGCTTGGCTTTTTATGATCGAGTATTTGCGGAGTGCTGGAAATATCAAATGGAACCGGTCGTGACTTTGTCACACTTTGAAATGCCGTTTTATTTGGCCAAACATTATGGTGGTTGGCGTAATCGAAAAATGATTGATTTTTTTCTAAAATTTGCCACAACGTGTTTTCAAAGATATCAGAGCAAGGTTAAATATTGGATGACTTTTAATGAAATCAATAATCTGATTGATACCGATGACCCGTTTAATGCTTGGACAGGGGCAGGGGTTTTGTATCAAGAAGACGAAAATGTTGAGCAAACGATGTATCAGATTAGTCATTATCAGTTTGTCGCTAGTGCATTGGCGGTACAGGCGGCCAAAAAAATTTCTGCAGATAATCAAGTTGGTTGTATGTTACATTTTGGTCCGATTTATCCAGCTAGTAGTCAACCATTAGATCAGATGGCCAGTGTTAAGGCGATGGATCGGCGTTTTTTCTTTAGTGATGTCCAAGTTCGAGGAGCTTATCCGGATTATGTTAAACAATTATGGAAACGTCATCATTTACAATTAGATATTACTGCCGATGATTTGGCAACTTTGCACCGGGGTTGCGTTGATTATATCGGTTTTAGTTACTACAAATCTTCTGTTGCTGAGTTTGATTCGAAAACTGATTTTAAGGAAAAACCAAATCCTCATGTTTCCAAAAGTGATTGGGGTTGGGCCATTGATCCGGTAGGATTACGCTATATTTTGAATGTTGCATATGAGCGTTATCAAAAACCGTTATTTATTGTGGAAAATGGTTTAGGAGCTTATGACAAGTTAGAAAATAATCAAGTGAATGATGATTATCGAATTCAATATTTGCAAGCACATGTAGTGCAAATGCTCAAAGCAATTGAGTTGGATGGTGTGCAAGTTCTCGGATATACGCCTTGGGCAGCAATTGATATTGTGAGTGCGTCTACCGGAGAAATGGCAAAGCGTTATGGCCTTATTTATGTGAATTTACCAGAAGTTCAACAAGGAAAAGCGGGCATTTATCGTAAAAAATCTTTTGCATGGTACCAAAAGGTGATCGCAACCAATGGGGAATGTTTAGCAGACAAAGTGAGGTAGAAAGATGAAAACGTTTGTTAATCAAAAATTAGTTCCTAACGTCATGAAATTCACAAATACGAAAGTTATTCGTGCATTAAAAGATGGCATGATGTTTGTGTTACCGTTTTTAATTATTGGGTCGTTGTTCTTGCTGTTAGCTAATTTGCCCGTTCCGGTGATCGCAAAGTGGATTACGCACAGCGGTTGGAGTGATGTGTTTAATCAGATTTATCAATCTTCGTTTTCATTAATGGCCATCTTTGCCGTGGTGGGCATTGCATATACGTATATCAAAAATGAACAAATAACTTCAGCTTTTTCGGGTAGTTTAGCGTCGTTAGGCGCGTTTATTATGTTGCTTCCATCCAGTGTTAAGGCTAAAAGTGGTGAACAAATCCCCAATATTATTTCTAAAACTTGGACCGCGGGTCAAGGGATGATTTGTGCCATTATTATTGGTTTAGCAGGTGGTTTTATTTACAGTTTTTGTGTCAAAAAAGATTGGCGGATTAAATTACCCGAAGGTGTGCCACCCGCAGTTGCCAATTCATTTATGTCATTGATTCCTAGTGGGGCCGTGATTGTTAGTGCAGGTGTGATTTATGCCATCTTTAAATTTTTAGCACGAACCAGTTTTGCCGAACTCATTTATGCCGCAATTCAAACTCCATTGCAACACGTCACGGACTCGTTAGGCGGCGTAATTATTATGTCCTTGGTAATGTCTTTGTTGTGGTGGTGTGGTGTGCATGGTGGTGCCATCTGTGGCGCTATTTTGACCCCGATTTTGCAATCGAATATGTCAGCCAATCAAGCGTTATTGGATGCTGGTAAAAAATTAACGGTTAATAACGGCGGACATATTTTTACGCAACAGTTTTGGGATAATTATCTTTGTATGACCGGTGCGGGGATTGTCTTTGGCTTAGTAATTTATATGACTTTTTTTGCGAAATCAACTTCACTCAAAGAATTAGGCAAATTGTCCTTGTTGCCAAATATCTTCAATATTAATGAACCAATTATTTTTGGGACACCCATTGTGATGAATCTCTATTTATTAGTGCCGTTCCTGATTTTTCCAATGTTTGTGGGGATTGCGAGTTATTTGCTGATGCAAGTCGGGATTTTGCCGTTATTTTCGGGCGTGATGGTACCGTGGACGACGCCGCCGATTGTCTCCGGCTTTTTGATTGGCGGGTGGCGGACAGCTCTTTGGCAATTGGTCATTATTTTATTGTCAGCAGTCGTTTATTGGCCTTTTATCAAAAAATATGATCAAATTTTATTCGCACAACAGCAAGCAAAAGCTTGATTAGTGCAAAATGCAAATAAGGATTAGCTGTTAACAATCTTTGTTTGCATTTTTTTATAAAGCAGATAGTAGGATAAACCACAAATAAAGGATAAGATGCCGAACAATAATAATAAAATTTGCGTGCCACCGTGCTGAAACAGCGTGGTTCCTAACGGAGCTCCGAGTGCATCGCCGACTAAAAAACCAGATTGCTCAATCCCCAGATAGATAAAGCTTTCATTTTTAGGAAACATGTCATATTCCATAATTTCCTTAAAAATAAAGAATCCAGCAATGCCAATGGACATGATGGCAAAGGAGAATAATAACAGCCCAATCTGAGAATGACCAGTCCAACTGACCAAAACCATCAATAGCCCGACAATTAACTCGTTGCTCAAAAAGAATTTAGCCGCAGAATTGTGGAGAGGCACCTGTTGAAAAATGAGTGAGCCCATGACGGTTAAGAGGCTAAAAAATGTCGTCCAAAAACTGGTTTGACCAACAGGCAAACCATTGGCGCGCAAAATGGCAGGCAAAATGGGATCAATTAACGCATTCGTTAAGCCCAAAATAAGAACAATAATAAATAAACTAATGCCCAGCAGTTTATTTTGGGGCAATGCATTAAATAAATGATTCTTTTTTGGCTGAATTCGACCTTGCGGAATTGAATGATTGACGATTAAACTGAACATCAATAAACTAGAAATCACGATTAAGACGATGTAAATTGTATTATGAGCTTGAAAAAGTGAAATCAGTCCGCCAGCGATCAAAGTGGCAATTAAGGTAGCAATTTGCATCGTGGTGTAGCGCGACGCCACCAACAATTCTTTGTCGTGTGGATTGGTGTCGGATATTAATGGTAAGAAGTTATATGTCACGTCCGCAAAAACTGATGCCGACGGCAAATATGCATTTAAGAATTTGTTGCCGGGAACCTACACGGTGGCAATTGCCAAATCAGCGATTAAAGGTAAAATGCCGACAAAAAACGGTGCTGGCTTGGATTCGGCGCTGTTATTGAATCAAGAAGAAACCGTCGATGGTGTGGATTATTGTTTGACCGATACTTTTAAAGTAGCCGCCAATGGCACGCTCCAAAAAAATCTGGGTTTGGATAGCCAGTATAACTATTTGCGTTTTGACCATTTGCCGAATCTCAATTTTGGGCGAATCAATTTGATTTTTCCAGAAAGCAAAACGTTGACCAATCAAAGCGGTGATAACCAAGTCGTAGTCGACGATCAGCGCAGTGCGCATCCGGAATTCAATGATTATTATGTACCGTATCAAATTTTGATGGGGTTGAGTGTTTTTCAAGATGGGCAAAACGCTGTGGGTTTGCAACAAGCACAACTAGATTTACGAGAACGCGATTCTGCCACGCCAATCCAGTTGCAACCGGGCCAAGATACAATTTTGTATCAACAGCCGGTCGATAGTTATACCAGTAAAACTTTTAATTTTGATGATAGCGCCGGAAATTCCTTGATTAAAATGTTGGTGCCCGTGCCGTCTTCCTTGAATACGATTAAACCGACGCAATATACGGCCACGTTGAAATATACGATCAAAAATGCGCCGTAAAATTAACGATCACCATTCACGATTCCCAAGTGTTTTAAGGCTGGAATTGTTAGCATGACTAGAAAACTTAGTAGGTATAAAATGGCCAGAAAAGTCATGACAACAATCAAAGTGTAGTGATCCATCAAAAAACCAATGACGACAGAAGAAAAACCACCGATTGCTCGTCCGACGTTGACAATCACATTGTTGGCCGTAGAGCGGATTTCGGTCGGGTACAAGCGGCTAATGATGGCGCCGTAACCGCCGAACATTCCGTTAGAAAAGAAGCCCAAAATGGCGCCCGCGATTAGTAAAGTGGCTTCATTGAACGCTAAAGTGATACCAAAAACCGAAATAGCACTAGCGATTAAAAACATGCCGAAAGCTTTGCGCGGTCCAAAGTAATCTAAAATACTGCCAAAAGTCAGCATCCCAATACTCATGCCAATAATCGTAGCAATCATCCACACCGAAGAACCTGATACACTAAGTCCAAGTTTTCTTTGCATAATAGAGGGCAACCAGTTCATCAAACCGAAGTAACCAGCAATTTGGACGACCACCATAAAGGCCAACGCTAGGGTTTGGTAGGTGAGACGCGGCGTTTTAAAGAGTTCACTGATATGACCTTGCTTTTGAACAGCGGCTTGATTGTGTTGGGCTGCCAAAAATTCAGCACTTTCGTGCAAATGGCGCCGAATAAAGTAAGTCAAAAGCACCGGAATGACACCACAGATGAATAAAGTGCGCCAACCCCAAGCAGGAATAATCAGCGAGGCCCCAATGGCAGCTAAAATGGAACCGATTTGCCCACCAATAGCGGCAATAGAAGTCATTTTGCCAATTTTACGATGGGCAAAATTTTCCGCAATTAAGGTAATTCCCACACCATATTCACCACCAGCACCAATGCCGGTAATAAAGCGCAAAATATAGATCCACGTTAGATTCTGAACGAAATACATGCCCGCGGTTGCTAAGGCAAAAATAAAAATAGTGTAGGAAAAAGTTCGCACACGACCAAATTTGTCCGCAATTAAGCCGAAAAAAGCACCACCTGCTAACATACCTAAATTGGTAATTGACGAAATTAAGCCGGCTTGGGAACCATTGATATGCAGTTGCGCAATAATTGAAGAGAGGGCAAATGATAAAAACATGACGTCCATATTCTCCAAAGCAAAGCCTGCGGAAGTAGAAGCAATTGTCCACTTTTGGTTCGTCGTTAACGGTTGGTGTGATACTGGTTGTTGCATAAATAATTCCTCCAAAATGAATGCTCACGGGCATTCTTTATTTATTAAGGGTTCTGTTACATTGCTTGCCATTCTGGCACAAATGCCAATTAATAGCAACCCCTAATCTAATTTGACACCAGTTTAATTTAAGAGTAGCCTTACTTCCAACAACTTTAATTTAGTTCTGCGAAACTAAAAAGTAATGGAAAAACGAAATCATTGCGCCGTTTAGCAGACTGCTAAGCGGCTTTTTTTGTTGGAGGTGGAAGATGAGTCCGGTCATTATTGCGCTAGATTTTGCGAATGCACAAACGACTTTGACATTTTTGGATCAATTTATTCAAGAGCCCAATTTGTTTGTCAAAGTGGGCATGGAATTATTTTATTTTGAGGGACCGCGGATTATCCAAGAATTACAGCGCCGTAAGATTAAAATTTTTTTGGATTTGAAACTATATGATATCCCACACACAGTGGAACAGGCGATGTATCAGTTAGGGCGTCAAGGCGTTGAGATGGTGACAGTGCACGCGCAAGGTGGTCAAGCAATGATTCAAAGTGCCAAACGCGGTCTGCAACGTGGCAATCAAGAGGTCCGTCAAGCACCGACTAAATTGCTAGCAGTGACGCAGTTGACTTCAACGTCACAAGCTCAAATGCAAACAGAACAACAAATAGCAGTGAGTTTGCCAGCGTCCGTCACGCATTTAGCCAAATTAGCGCAAAAAAGTGGGGCAGATGGTGTGATTGCTTCTGCGTGGGAAGATCCCGCCATTCATGTAGCAACGAGCGCTGATTTTTGGTGTGTTAATCCGGGAATCCGCTTGAGTAATGAGGTAATTGATGACCAAAAGCGAGTCGCTACACCAAAAAAAGCGCGTCAATTAGGTAGTCAGGCTATAGTGGTGGGACGTTCGATTACTCAAGCAGATGCGCCCGTGGCAGCGTATCACCAAATTTTACAAGAATGGGAAGCGGTAAAATGACTGAAATGGCGATCCAAATTGCTCAAGATTTATTAAAGATTCAAGCAGTGACTTTTAGTCCCCAACATCCATTTACTTGGGCCAGTGACATGCAGGCACCGATTTATACTGATAATCGTAAAACGATTGCGTATCCAAAGGTTCGTGAACATATTGCTCAAGGTTTGGCTAGTTTGATTCAGCAGAATTTTCCTCAAGCGACAGTGATTGCAGGCGTAGCCACAGCCGGGATTGCGCATGCGGCTTTGGCAGCAGATCGTTTGAATTTGCCGATGAGTTATGTGCGTTCTAAGCCCAAAGATCACGGTACAGGCCAACAAATTGAGGGGCAGATTAATTCCAGCGATCAAGTTGTGTTAATTGATGATTTGATTTCAACAGGCGGCAGTGTCTTAAAAGCGGTGAAAGCAGTCCAGCAAACAGGTGCCACAGTTCTGGGAGTGGCGGCTATTTTTAGTTATGAATTGCCAGATAGTCGGCAAAATTTTGCTGCCGCGCAGATGCCATTAAAAACGTTGACTAGTTATCATCAATTGGTGCAGCAAGCCCAACAATTAGGTGATATATCTAAGAATGAGGTTGAATCCTTACAGCGATGGCGCGATGATCCGTGGCATTGGTTACAATAAGAAAATTTATAGGCCATTATTTTTTATTTAATTTACGAAATCCTTTACAATATGTTTTGTGTAAACGCTAACAATATTTTGGAGGATGGGTAACGATGTTGGAGAGAAAAAGTCAATTAAAAACGATGATGATCGTTATGTTGGGCATGGCGTTATTTTGGTTCATGGCGCCAAGTGTGCAATTGCAAGCGGCAAGCAATTATCAGGAACCGTATCGTAATCAATTTCATTATTCGCCGTTGAAAAATTGGATTAATGATCCTAATGGTTTGTACTATGATGATCAAACGCAAGAATATAATATGTACTATCAATATAATCCCAAGGCGAGCCAGTGGGGCAATATGTCATGGGGACATGCTACCAGTAAAGATTTGATTCATTGGCAAGAGCAAGCTATGGCGATTCCGATGTTGAAAAATCAAGCTTGGGAAGACTTTACTTATACTAATCAAACTGGGGCGCAGGCTAATCAACGTGTGCGTTATGTTGGTAGTCCCACCGCGGATTGGGGCAACACGCCTGATAGCAAGGCGATTTTTAGCGGTTCGATTATTGTCGATCACAACAATGTGAGCGGTTTGGGCAAAAATGCTGTGTTGGCTTTTTACACCAGTAGTTATCAATTGCCTGAACGGATTGATGATCATTTGGATAATGGCTGGGGAACTTGGGTTGGCTTGTCAGATATTCAAGAGCAGCATCTGGCTTATAGTCTGGATCACGGTAAAACGTTTAAGCAGTATTCACCGGATGGTAATTCTGCTCAACCACAACCAATTATTCCAATCACGGTCAATCCAGCAGGTGACGCGGCTAATTTCCGTGATCCCAATGTGGTGTACGACCAGCAGCATCAACAATATCTCATGACGGTGGTTTCAGGACAGCAGGCTTTGATTTATCGGAGTCAGGATTTGTTGCATTGGAATTACGCTTCAACAATTAAGCGGCAAAATGATGTGGGCTTAGGTGTTTGGGAATGTTCATCGTTAGTACCGATGAAAGTTAAGGGCACTGCGACGACTAAATGGGTTTTGTTCATGAGTGTCCAACAAGGCGCACACGCAACTGGTTCAGGCATGCAATACTTTATTGGTGATTTAGATGCTAAGGGTCAATGGCATCCGGACAGTGAGCAAACTTTGCAACAACCGCACACTTTAGATTATGGTGAAGATTTTTATGCCGGGATTCCATTTTCTAATTTACCCAATGATCAAACGATTATGCTGGCGTGGGCCAATAATTGGTCGTATAATGCTGAAAGTCCAACGACCAAGTGGAATGGCAATATGACTTTTCCACGCAATTTGCAGTTGGTTCAAAATGCGCAAGCAACTGATGGTTATGAGGTTCAAAATAATGTTATTGCGCAGACGCAAACAATCACACAACCCAATTCTTTGACCAAAGATCAACAAAATTTGCAGTTAACGAATACGCAACAAACATTGCCGTTTTCTGGCAAACACTATAAATTGACAGCAACTTTGAAATGGAACCCGAATAAAAAGCCGCAAAGTGTCGGTTTTAATGTGCGGCAAACGCCTGATCAGAAATATTGGTTCACGATTGGTTATGATGTTAGTCAAAATAAGGTTTATGTCCAACGTTTCCACACGGGTGAACCTCAGATGGGGGCGCCACGTGATCAAATGAACGCGGTAGTGAAGGCAGATGATGGTCAAGTCAAAATTACGTCGTATATTGATGAAACGATGGCGGAAGTCTTTGTGAATGATGGTGCGGCTGCCATTACACAGAACTTTTATTTCCAACCCGATTTGATTAATCAACAGACAACGACCGGAATCAGTGCCTTTGTCAACGGTGGTACTGCTCAGATTAATAATTTACAGTTACAGCCCATGCAAAGTATTTGGTAAAAGATGTAAAGTAAAGACAAAACGCCATGTTTTCAATTACATGACGTTTTTTTGTGACTGTGTAGCTTTAGAAGCGCTGATATTTTGACCATTTCGTCCTCTAATTCTTTATTTTCATTAAAAAGCTGCTCAATCATATTTTTAGTTTCACGACTTACTTGTTGTTTTTTATGGAAGGTAATCGTCTGACCATCTGGGGAGATTGTTTTTTCGAATTCATCACTAGGATTGGCTTGCAGAATTTCTTTATCACTTTTGGTTAAACGAAGGCCAAATGAATTTCCAGCTTTAAAAAATTTAGCTTCACCTTTTAACTTGAATATGATGTCACCTCGTGATTATGTTTTTGAAACATGCCATTGAGTGCGTAAAGTAATAACGCCAGTAAAATCATGAAAGCTGCAAATGGTCCAATGCCAATGTACCCAGTGAACTTTTTGAATAAAATCCCACCAACAATTCCCGCAATTGTTTCACCTAGATACATGGCGGCATTCGACAAAGAGGAGATTGTACTACGGGCATTTTGTACGGTGTTTTGTAAGGTTGTCATAAATAATGGAAAAATAAATCCATTAATTAAAAATACTAATGTTAAAAGAATTTCTGCTGACCAAAAGTTGTTGGCAAATGGTGTAATTAAATATAAAATGATGAGAATAATTAATTCTGCTAAAAATGTATGTTCTAATCCAAATTTATTCACCAGTTTGCTACTTGTTAATGAGCCAATTAAATTACCTGCACCGATGGCGATCATGGCTGTTCCAACATCTGACAATGATAATTTAAAACTGCCGGTGAACCAAGTTGAGACGAAAGTGGTAGCTGTAAAAGAACCGATTTGAAAGACACAATATGCGAATAGATAGCTTAAAGCTTTTTTATTTGTTAGAACTTGCAAATAAGTTTTGGAAAAAGATAGATGTTCTTGTTTGCCAAGTTCCAGTTCTGGTAAGGCGAAAAGGAGCAGTAACAACAATAAAAACGCTGCAATTGAGATAATATAAAAAGGCGTGTGCCAAGAAATGACAGCTAAATAACTACCAATCGGAATTCCAATTAATTGGGAAACGGACAATCCCGCTGTGGCGTACCCCATGACCTTAACAATGCTTTTTTGATCGACAACAACGGGAATTGATGCCCAAACTTGAGGAGTAACAAATGAGGCACTAACGCCGGCCAAAAATCTAAAGACTAACATTAAAATGAAGCTGTTAGCAAAAGAACACAAAAAGGTTGAAATTGCAAAAGCAAGCAATCCCCACAGCATAACTTTCTTGCGGTCACGGCCGTCAGAAATGGGGCCAGAAATTAATGCAAAAAAAGCATACCCAATGGCGTATGAACTAACCATCCATCCAGAAATAGCAGTGGAAATGCCGTACAGCTTGCTTAATGTAGGCAATAGTGGTGAAATTAAAAAAGTATCTGTTCCAATTAAAAACATTGTTAAGAAAAACATTATAGAATATTTTTTCATTTTAGCGCTTCTTTCGATTGTTTTAATGTTATCGAACTAAAAAATAAAAACAAATACGTAATAACGCATTTGCTATATAATATCCAAAAATCCGGGCAAGATATTTTCGATGAAGTCTCTGTTTAGGCTTACAAATCTATTCTGGCCAACTTTTCTGGTATTAGTTAAACCGGCTTCTCGTAAAATTTTAAAATGATAAGAGACTGTAGATTTACTAATATTTAAACTCTCACCAATTTCCCCACAACTCCATTCTTTATCTTGAGAGTTCAAAACATGCAAGATTGTTAAACGAGCTTCGTCCGAGAGTGCCTTAAAAATTTGAACGCGTATTTGATTTTTAGTTAATTGTTCGATAATCATAAAACTATAATAATATGCAAAAGTTCGTAAGTCAATAATATTATGATTTTTGGCATAAAAATTTAATTGGTTTTGATGCGTTAAGCACAGTTGCTCCAGCAACGACAGTCTTGGCTTTTGGTTGGAGTGATTGACTCAGTTTATCAGAATTGGTGATAATCGTCATGACCATTGGATCCTTGTGACTAGCTTTAATCAGCTCAAGATCCATCGTGCCAATTTCTTGCCCCTGTTGGACGCGCTCATTTTCCTGAATCGTCCAATGAAACGGCTTGCCATCAAGTTCCACTGTATCAATGCCCACGTGTAATAGGATTTCTAAGCCACTATCACTTTGAAAACCGACCGCATGTTTAGTTGGGAAAATGGTGGTAACTGTTCCGGTAACGGGAGCGTACAGCTGATTATCTGTTGGCATAATTGCAAAGCCGTCGCCCATCGTTTTGCTGGCAATGAGTTCATCAGCAACTTGTGTTAAGGGCAGCACATTGCCGGTGGCGGGCGCTGTCAAAGTGGTTGTCTGAGTTTCGGGTTTCGCTTGAAACAAAATGTTTTGGTCGCGTGCTGAATCTGTTTTGATTAAAATAGTGGTGATTGTGAAACTAGCGACAATTCCGCAAATCCAACTCAATACGCCAAAAATGAAATTAGCTTTGGGAGTGGGACCCACAAAATAAGAAATCAGCGAAATAAAGCCCGGAGCCATCAGAGCACCTTGTTTGATATGCAAGATTCCGCCAATTAAGCCTCCGATTGCGCCACCTGCGATAGCACCGATTAAGGCTCGTCGATAAGGCAATAGAAATCCAAAAATAGATGGTTCCGTGATGCCCATCAAACCAGTGAAACCGGCAGAAAAACCTTCACCTTTCGTCATTTTCTTTTTGCTGGCAACCGCGACTGCTAAGGCAGCTGCTCCCATGGCCGCATTACTTGGTAAAGCGGCAGGATAAATCAGTGTTTCATAACCTAACTGGGCCACATTGTTGATGGCAATTGGAACAAACCCTTTATCAATGCCAAACATGACCAAAATAGGATTCAAGGCACTGTAAAGTGTGAATGCAAGCCAACTAGCCCGTGCACTTAACCAATTGAATGCGCCAGCAATGCCGAAACTAATACTGTTGCTAATCGGTCCGACTACAACTAAAGTCAAAGGAGCAGCAATTAAGATGGATAGTAGCGGTGTAAAGAAATAAGTGATTTCTTTGGGCAAAATGTGATCCCAAAATTTGTAGATATAGTCCAGAATAATCACACCCAAAATGGAAGTTAGCAATGTACCGTTATATTGCATTTTCGGAAGATGAATACCCAAAAAACTCAAGCCAGCAACATTATTAATATCGCCGAAAGTTAGGATTGCTCCTAAAAAAGCACCCATGGCGGCGGGAATTTTCATTTTAGAAGCGGCCTGAAAACCTGTAAAAATTGGAATGAAATAAAAACCAGCCGAGGCGATACTATTTAAAATGATTGCCGTGCCACTCTTAGGATTCATGCCAAAAAAGGTTTTGCACATATTGAGAATGGCAAGCAAAAAGCCAGCTGCCACAATCACGGGCATAATTGGTAAGACAATGCCACTGATAAAATCCAAAATGGTGGATAAAATAGTTTTGGCAGTCATTTTAGTAGATGATTTGGTAAGAGACGCCGATTTGTCTTGCAAATTTAGATAAGGCAATAATTGATTATAATATTGGTCAACTTTGGTCCCAACAAAATTCTGAATTTCATTGCCTTTCACAACGACGCCTTTAATACCGGGAATCTGTGCCAATGCCTCCTGATTTACTTGTTGCGGATTTTGGACAACAACGCGCAACCGTGTGGCACAATGATAAACGTCGGTGATGTTGTCTTTGCCATTCACAGCTTGAATTAATTGTTGGGCAATTTGGGAGTAATCAAATTTGCTAGTCATTGTTGTTGCCTCCCTGCAAAATATTGGTCAATAAAATCGCGATACCAATAATAACTTTTCTTAGGAATGCGCCGAAAATGATCATTATAATCAACGCGAATCATGCCATAACGCTTTTCATAGCCGTTAATCCAACTGTATAAATCAATCGGTGACCAATGATAATAGCCATGGACAGGCACGCCTTCGTTTTTGGCTTGCAATAAATATTTGAGAAAGTCTTTGGTCAACGCAATCCTTTTATCATCATTGACATAACCATTTTCATCAGGCGTTTCATAACCGCCATGACCATTTTCAGTAATCATGATCAGTTGTGGGTGGTAGCGCTGATTGATTTCGGTTAAGGCGGTGTACATCACACGGGGCAATTCTTCGCGTCCCCATTGGTTGCGCGGCACATCAGGGTCAAACGCCGATTCAAATAACCCTTGTAAGCGAATGCCCTCTTTAGCAGTGCTCTGTTTACCTTGGTTATTGTGAAAAACAGCCGTTTCGCCAGTCGACCAATCAGTGACATATTGGCGATTATAAAGATTTAAGCCGAGATAATCAGCTTTGCCATCTGCGAAAATTTGTTCGTCTTGATCGGTTTGATACAGCAGACAATTAAAAGCTTGTACAACTTCCGTCGTTTCATCCGGCATTTTGCCTAGCAGTGCCGGACACAAAATTTCACGATTATAGAAAAAGTCGCTTAGTTTTTGCACCCGTGCTTTATCCTTAGTGTCTGGGGCTAATTCAACGTTGCCGTTGTCGTGAACGATGCCAATAATGCCGTCCATATTTAAATTATGAAAAATTTTAATAGCTTTGGCGCTTGCCAGCATCAAATTATATTGATATTGAAAATAAGATTGAAAATCTAGGCGGCGATTGGGTGGATAATTGCCCACAATGTTAACACAGTAGCTGTAATAGCGTGGTTCATTAATTGTTACCCAAATTTTGACGCGATCACCGAAATTTTCAAAACAAATTTTGGCATAATCGGCAAAATAATCTGTTAATTTTCGATTCAGCCAACCACCTTGCAAAGCTAATTGGTAGGGCAAATCGTAATGAAATAAGGAAACATTAGGTTCTAAACCTTTTTGTAGGCAGTAATCAATGACATTGTTATAAAAATCAATCCCGTTTTGGTTAATTTTTCCGGTACCATTGGGCAAAATGCGGTCCCAAGCAATCGAAAATCGAAAGGTGTTTTGATGACCAGCAGCCAATAAATCAATATCTTCTTGGTAATGATGATAAAAATCCGAAGCTTCGTCACCATCAGTGTGGTTAATGTTGAGGGGACTGTGGTGATTGAAATAATCCCACTCACCTAAACCTTTGCTATCCGCTTTCCACGCACCTTCACATTGATAAGCCGCGGTGCCGGATCCCCATAAAAAATCCTTATCATCAAAAATATCTGCAAATTTATGCATCTCATCATACTCCTTGCTTCTTTTTTGATAGCGCTATCTTCAACTGCTATCTTAGCAAGAATCAAAAAAGGGCGTGATTCAAAAATTGAACCATGCCCCAAAGCGACAGAACTTTAATTAAAATAAGTTGTCACATAATGTAAAAAAATTTGGTCAAATAAGTAGGTGATGCCATATTTGCCGTAAATGCCGAGATGATCTGTGGAAAACGATTGTTCACTGATATACATACAGGTATCGTAGATTGGTTCCAACTGCGTTTGATGATTACCCGTAATTAGAATTTTGGTTCCGGGGAGACTGGCAAGTAAATTCTCTGACAGTTCGGCATATTTGCCAGAAGTAGAGACGGTGATGATCAAAGATTGACTATCTAAAGCAGTAATCAACTGATTATTCAGATAATTTTGATCTAGGATAGTTACTAATTTGTTGGCGTAAATTAATTCTTGCTGGAACTTCAACAAAGTGCTGCTTGTATTATTGGCACACATCAACAGCACTTTTTGATGATCATGAATTTGCTGGACGAGAGCTTGAATTTTGGTCGGCGTACAAACTTGATTCATGTCCGTTAGCATATTTTGAATTAACTTGGTCAATAATTGCTGATTAATTTGATAATCGGCGGGTTGACGATGGCGAATGTCACTGGGAAAAATTAATTGGGAAATTGAAGATTTGAGGTCGGTTAAACTTTGATAACCAAGACTTTCACAAAAGCGCCGCACCGCCGAACGGGAAACAAAGGCGTTATCGACAATTTGATTGACGGTGACCTGTTGTACATGGCTCAAGTGTTCAATTAAATAAGCGGCAATGGCATGATTATTACTATCATAGTTGGTGTTGATCAATTCACACAACGAATTCAGGAGTCCCAGATTATTTAAATTGCTCATAATTTTGACCACTCTTTTTCAAATGTAATCGTTTTAGACAAAGTTATTGTAAATAAACTTGGACCGAATGGCAAAAAAATTTATTTTAAAAATTTTTTCAATGACGAAGCATATCGTACCAAGAGTTCGTGCTGATAGACTTTTGGTTGATCGGAATCGCGAACAATTCTCCATAAAATAGCGGCAGCTTTCAGTGATTGTTTGTAATTTTGAGACCAAGGATCCGCACAAAAATCTTTCACAAAATGATTCCATTGATAGGTCTGTTCAGTGAACGTGTTTATTGAAGGAGCTTGCAGTGCTTGAATCAGGTCAGAAACCGTGGTGTTAGTATCATTGGTCCGAGCGACTTCACGCATTTTAACAGCCATAGACTTGCGAAATGAAAAATGTGAAACACCAAAATAATTCGCAAAAAATTGGCGAGCTTCATTATTGAGAGCAAATCCAGAATGCAATAATTTAGTATTCAAAGAAATTTGTTCAGTGGTCAGTGCAGTTTTGATTTTTGTTCGATAATGGCGTACGGAGTGGATGGCACTGGGCGGTGTACCGTCCAAAAAAGCATAGATATATTGTGTTAGTTCTGCTTTGGTTCCATATGTTGGTAAAGCGTAATGTCGACAAATTTGCTGTAATTCGGTTTTATACCAATAAAATTTGCTGAATGTCTGACTGCTTAGTTGAGCGTTGAATTCGGGTCTAGTTGTCAATGATTCGCACCTTTTTTAATTTATTATTGCAGATGCCACTATGTGATTGTAATAATAAATAAAAAACGCAACCCTAATCTTTTTCAAGATTAAAATCACGTTTTAGATATTTGGTTTATTCACCCTTAAAACTATTAATTGTTGTTGTATCTAAGGATTTCAGAATTTCGACAGCCAATTTGACAGCATTATTGAAGTCATCTAGATTAGCCCAGTTGAAGGCTGTATGTTCATATCGTACTGGAATCCCAATCACAATCGTTGGCGCTCCACGATAATACAGAATTGGCGCACCATTGACACCACCGCCAGTCCGAACGGAACGCGTATGCGGAATCTGATTTTTGGTAGCCACGTCATCAGCATATTGTTCAAACAAAGGATTAGCAATAAATGAAGTATCCATATCGCGCAACATTGGTCCCCGTTTGAGGCCGGTTTGCGCGAGCCAGTCAGGACTGAAAGTGTCATCACATGGGCAACCCTCAAAGACAATCGACAAATCGGGATCAATATTGCGGGCTGTGACTTTGGCACCACGGGTACCAACTTCTTCTTGCGTAGATAATGCCATTTTGAGGTCTACATTTAAATCTTGGTCGGCTAATTCTGCTAGCGTGGCAACCAAGGCTGCCGCCCCTACACGGTTATCAAAGTCTTTACCGAAAAACATGCGGGTTTTGTCGAAATATTCGCAATCAGCGTCAACCACAATTGGACAGCCAGTGTTAATTTTGAAATCATTAATCGTTTCTTCACGACTAGTTGAGCCGACATCAACAGATAAATCTTCAATTTTCGGCACAGCATTACGTTCGGCATCAGTCATAAAATGCGGTGGTTTAGTTGCCACAACACCTTTGAGATATTGACCATCTTGATTACGCACCCGTACCCGCATGGCAGGAATATTAGTCGGTGCCCAGCCCCCTAAAGGAACGAATTTAATCAAGCCATTAGGCCGAATTGCTTGAACAATGAAACCGACGGAATCAGCGTGAGCATCCATTTGGACGACAGGTTTGTGACCGGTATTTTGCTTTCGATCTACATAACTATTAAACATACCGTCAATTCTAGTGGTGCCATAAGGCTTAGTTTGTTGCTGGAAGAATTTTGCAACTTCCATTTCAAATCCGGAGGCACCATTTAAGTTGGAAAAATTTTTGATCAATTCAATTTTTTGATTTTCTTTCATCTAAACGAACTCCTTCAAATATTAGTCTTGAGTGCCAGCTAGCATAACAATGGCAATTATTTCGTTTAATAAAGCCTTCATAGAAGGACACTGCACTTCAATTGTCCGTCCGTCAACGCGTTTAACATCTTGCATTTGTTCAACAGCGTCAGCTTTGGCCGTATTAGCTAGTTGCATTTTCAAAGTTAAAGGTGTTTTTAAAGGTTTAACAGCACTATAAGCTTCCGGATTGTCAATTACTTCTTTGGCACCATTGATGATGTCAGATTTAACTTGTTTGCGCGGATAACTCATGGCACTAAAGCGAGCTAATGATTTTTTGGTGACAACAACTTTGGGTGAAGGGCACATTTTTTCATCAATTAATTGTTCTTTCAATGCGGAGTCACCTACAATTAAAGTCACAGGAACGCCCAATTCATTAGCATAGGCCACGTTAATGGTGGTTTCATTTTGATACTGACCATTAATCCAAACATTGTAAGCAGAACGGGCACTGTAACTATGATCCATATTGCCATGCTCTTTGCCAATTCCAGAATGGTAGCCCACAAAAATGACTTGATCGAAAGAAGCATCAAAACCACTCATCATGTAATCTTCGCGAGGATAACCGCTAATTAAAGCCACACGGTCATCAATATCGGATAAATAATCGTAGTCCAGATTTGTACCCTTGGCATGGGAATCCGAAATCAAAATTTCGTCAATTTGGCTATTGTTAGTCGCCTTTTGAATCCCTTGTAAAACCCATGCAACCTGTTCATTGTACAGCTTGCGAAATTTGTCAGTGTCATTATCGTCCATATTCCAATCGGTAATACCAGCTAAGCCTTCAACATCAGTTGAAATATAAATTTTCATAATTAAATTACTCCTAAATTGTTATTTTTAGTTCATGGAAGCATTTTTGTAATATGGGAAGCCCATCGGTCCCATGACCACACCCTTAAGTTTAGGATTGATCAAATAAACTAACGAAATATAGTACATTGGCACAACTGGAGCTTTTTGCACAACTAACTTGTTGGCTTCTTGCAAAGCGTTCCATCTCTGTGCAGGTTGTGTCGAATACTGGCCATTAGCTTGATCTAGCAGTTGGTCGTATTGCGGATCACTGAATTTACCTTCGTTGTTCTTATTACCAGTTTTGACCAAATTCAAGAAATCTGATGGATCGTTAAAAGTTGGTGTCCAACCGTTGATGACGGCATCATAATTACCTGATTCACTAGATGAAAGACGGCTGTTGAAAGGAACTGCTTTGACAGAAACTTTCAAACCGGGCAGATGTGTTTGTAATTGTGATTGAATAAATTCATCAACCTTTTTAGTTTGGTCATCGTTACTTGATAAAATCGTAAAGTTGGCAGACTTCATGCCCAGTTCGCTGAGGCCACTTTGCCACAACTGTTTAGCTTGTTTGGTGTCATATTGATTCAATTGTCCAGCTTCTTTGGCGAAATCTTTGCCGGTTTGCGGATTACTAAAGCCCGTAGGTACAAAACCAGTCGCCGGAACGGATTTATCTTGCAAAACATTGTTGGTTAATTGCTTGCGATCCATCGCCATGGACATGGCTTGCCGAATTTTTTCGTTACTGAATAATTTACGTTTCGTGTTAAATTCTAGATACATCGTGCCAGGTAGTTTTCGTACATATAAAGATTTACTCTTGGCGTGATTCTTGATTTCTTGCCCAGTCAATGGGACCATTGCTAATTCTTTGGATTCAAATTGATAAGCACCTGTGTCTTGACTCTTGATGACCGAAACCTTGATCTTGTTTAAATGGACATGTTTTTTGTCCCAGTAATGCGGATTTTTGACATAAGACCAAGTGTCACTCGTGCCATCCCAATTTTTCAAGACGAAGGGTCCATTATATAAGGTGTGCTGAGCGCTGGTTCCGTACTTCTTGCCTTGTGCTTGAACGTAAGGTTTGTAGAGCGGAAATGACGCACTCATGGCTAGCACTGATGGAAAATAAGGTACCGCGTGATCCAATTTGATTTGTAACTGATATTTACCCGTGGCTTTGATTCCTAAATTGCTTGGTGCCATTTTCCCGTCATTGACGGCTTTATAATTTTGTACATTTTCCAAAAAGTAAGATTGCTGCGACTTGGTTTTGGGATCTACAGTCCGTTGCCAGCCGTAGACAAAGTCCTTAGCGGTTACCGGTTTGCCATTACTCCACTGACCATTGTGGCGCATATTTATTGTATAAGTAGTTTGATCATTGGATAGTTTGGGCTTGCCCGTGGCTAACGCAGGAATAATGTCCCCCTTTTTGTTGAAATTGTATAAGCCTTCATTGACTTGTTCAGCAACTTCCGCGGATTCATTGTCCATTGCCAAGGAAACGTCAGCGGTACTTAGTTCTGCCGAAGCACCAATGGAAATTTCTTTATTATTGGTAGCATTGTTATGCCCGCAACCAGCAAGACCTAAGCTTGTGATGATTGTCAAACCAATCAAATAGATCCTTTTCATTATCACTCCTCCTAAAGTTTAAAAATTAATTTTATTTTAATTCTAAATTAATTAAAAAACAAGAACAAATTAGTGCCATCATTTTAAATTAGTTAAATCTAATCATGAAGGTAAATTTTTAAAGGACAAATATGTAATGAATCTTGACAATTAAAGCAAAAATGCTATTCTTAAAATTAAATAATTATTAGAAAGAGGTAAGCGAAATGGCTAAAGTAAAGGCACAAGATGTTGATTTTAATAATTTGGGTTTTGAATATTTAGACTTACCTTATCGTTATCAGGCCACATTTAAGGATGGTAAGTGGCAGGACAAGGGTTTGGTAGCGGAAAGTAATGTTGTTATTAATGAGGATTCACCAGCTTTGCATTATGGTCAGGCGGCGTTTGAAGGTTTAAAAGCTTATCGGACTAAAGACGATCAAATTCAATTATTTCGGCCTGATCAAAATGCTCAACGACTGCAAAATAGTTGCGAACGGATGTTAATGCCACAAGTGCCAACTGATATGTTTATTGATGCGGCAAAGCAAGTTGTGAAAGCTAATGAAGATTTTGTGCCACCTTATGGTAATGGTGCGACTTTGTATTTGCGACCAATTATTATGGGGGTGGGTGGCATCATTGGGGTTCATCCTGCTCAAGAATACATTTTTCGCATTTTTGCGATGCCTGTGGGCAATTACTTTAAAGGTGGCTTGACACCAACAAACTTTACCACTTCGCAGTATGATCGGGCGGCACATAAGGGCACTGGTCAAAGTAAAGTTGGAGGTAATTATGCTGCTAGTTTGATGCCTGGTGAGCAAGCACACAAAAATGGCTTTTCGGATTGTGTTTACTTAGATCCAGTTAACCATGAAAAAATTGAAGAAGTTGGTTCGGCAAATTTCTTTGGTATTACAAAAGACGGCACTTTTGTTACTCCAAAGTCACCATCAATCTTGCCTAGTGTGACGAAGTATTCATTACTATATTTGGCCGAACATGAACTGAATATGCCTACTGAACAAGGTGATGTTTATGTGAATGATCTGGATCGTTTTGCTGAAGCGGGTGCTTGCGGGACAGCTGCCGTTATTTCGCCGATTGGCGGTTTGGAACATAATGGCAATTTACACGTCTTTTATAGTGAAACCGAAGTTGGTCCCGTCACAAAGAAGCTTTACGATATCTTAACTGGAATTCAATTCGGTGATCGCAAGGGTCCTGATGGTTGGATTGAAGTTGTCAAGTAAAAATCAAATAAAGAAGGTTTCGTTCATTTGGTGAACGAGACTTCTTTTAGTTAATAAATTAAAAAATAGTATAGGGAGATATTTCCTATACTATTTTTATTTGCTCTATAAGGCTATTTTAGCTGTTTTTTTCGTTTCTTTTAAAATTT